>OY787533.1:0-300846 GCA_963678925.1 uncultured Acidaminobacter sp.
AAACGGTTGATGGTTTCAAGCTGAAAACTGCTTATTTCCGTTACCATGGTCGTATCTGAACTTGCCTGGTCAACACATCCTATCACAGGAATGCCTATATTGCCGACAACGAAGTGCGACTTGCCAGCCACATTGAACATTTCACCAGTCAGTGCAGTTGTGGTTGTCTTTCCATTTGTTCCAGTAATGCCAATAAACGATGCATCTGTAAGTCTGTATCCAAGCTCCAGTTCACCAATAACCTCAATGCCCATCTCTTTTGCCTGGATTACAAAGGGCTTGTCAACCGGAACACCCGGGCTGAGTACAACCATATCAAGATCTGCTGTGATTTCCGGCGCACCGCCAAGCATCAGACCTTCGTACATGCCTGCAATCGGTTCAAGCATTTCCTGAAGCTCGTTTTCTGTCTTCATATCATTTATGACAACTCGCGCGCCGTTTCTATGCAGCTCCTTGACCGCCGACTGTCCAGAACGCGCCAATCCCACTATAAGTATCTTCTTGCCTGAAAGCTCAGATGTATTTTCTCTCTTCATTGCAAAAGCCTCCTATATAGCTATGAAATAACCCAGTATCACCAGTATCAGTGTTACGCCGTAAAATGTGCTGACAATTTTCGTTTCAGACCACCCAGAAAGCTCATAGTGATGGTGCAGCGGTGACATCTTGAAGACACGTTTGCCCCTCGTCTTAAACGAAACAACCTGAATAATAACCGACAAGGCTTCTGCAAAGTAAATGCCGCCAACAATAGGAATCATGAGTGCAGTGCCTGTAGCAAAGGAAAATCCAACTACAGCGCCCCCTAAAGCCAAGGAACCCAAATCACCCATAAAAACCTTGGCCGGATAACGGTTGTATTTCAGAAAGCCGCCAAGTCCGCCAATCAAACCAATTGCGATGACCAGCAGGCTTAAATTCTGCGAGGACACTGCAAGCAGTCCAAAAAACGCGATGACCAGCGTTGATACAGATCCCGCAAGACCATCCAGGCCATCTGTAAGATTTACAGCATTGGTTGTCGCTATTGCTACAAATACAACAAAGGGATAATAAAGCACGCCAATGTCAAACGGCTTTTTGATAAATGGAATGATTATTTCCGTGCCAAACAGCTGCGCGCCCCATACTGCCAGAACAAGACCCACAATCAGTTGCCCCAAAAGCTTTTGCCATGCGCGAAGTCCAAGATTTCGCTTCAGCACAACCTTGATATAGTCATCAAAAAAGCCTATTGCACCGAATCCAAATATTGCAAACAGCATGTACAGCGCAACAGGATCAAATGTACGCATTAGCAGTACAGCAAGAAGAAGTCCCGAAAGGAAAATTACACCACCCATTGTTGGTGTACCCGCTTTTTTATAATGTGATTTTGGGCCTTCCTGTCTGATGCTCTGCCCAAACTTCAATCGTTGCAAATATGGAATATACTTTGGTCCAAGAAGTGTTGATCCGCCATAACTGACAATCAGCGCCAGCATCAACATCCATGAGTTCGTCATTATTTTGCCTCCGCGTCTAAATATCCTAGTGCGATTTCTTTATCATTAAAATCGTATCTTTTACCCTCAATTTCCTGGTATGTCTCATGCCCTTTACCGGCAATTAATACGACGTCGCCTTCCTTTGCCGCTTTTATAGCCAGTCCAATCGCGCTTCTTCTGTCTACTTCAACAACTGCCGATTCAAGATGCTTGAGTCCAGCCTTAATATCTTCAATAATCTGATCTGGCTCTTCTGTTCTCGGGTTGTCACTTGTAACAAAAATCAAATCGGATTTTGCCTCAGCAATTTCACCCATAAGAGGTCGTTTGGTCTTGTCTCGGTCTCCGCCGCAGCCAAACACCGTAAGAACACGTCCTGAAGTCATGCTCCTTGCGATATCAATTGCATTGCTCAAGGCATCCGGTGTATGCGCATAATCGACAAAAACGCGCACCGAAGCGCCACGTTTGACAACTTCCATTCTTCCAGGAACCAGAGAAATGAAGCCTGCCGCTTTCGCAATTTCTTCAAGTGGAAGACCCATCATAAATAAAACGCCAAATGCTGCCAGCGTGTTGTAAACATATATTCTTCCAGGAAGAGGTACATGCACGCGGACCTCACCATCTGGTGTCACGAGGGTATAATCAGTTCCGTCTGACAAATAGTTCATATCGACAGCCGAAATATCCGCATGGCTATCAATGGCATAACTTAAAACCCTTGCGTCCTTTGAACACGCAAGTCTGTCATCATATAAGCGTTTGCCGTATGCATCGTCCACATTTATGAGCAAGCCATTTTTCGCCAGCGTAAACAGACGCGCCTTGGCCTTGAAGTAGGTTTCAAAATCTTCATGATAGTCCAAATGGTCCTCGGTCAGATTTGTAAAAACCGCATAGTCAAAATCAACATGGTCAACACGTTTCAAGTCCAGTGCGTGGGAAGAGGCTTCCATGACACACGCCTCAACTTCATCTGCATGCATACGTCCAAAGAGTGTATGCAGCTCCACAGGCTCTGGTGTAGTTAAGCTCGCCTTGTATGTCTTGGTACCGATTTTATTGGCAATCGTGCCAAGAACCGCCGTTTTGACACCAGCACCATTGAGCATATCGCCAATGATTCTGCTCGTTGACGTTTTTCCATTTGTTCCAGTAAGTCCGATAACCGTCATCTTTTCGCTAGGATTTCCATAAATGCGAGAAGCGAGGTAAGACATGGCGTAGCGGTCGTCTGCCACTTTGATCAGCGTAACCGACGCACTTTCGGCCACTTGTAGCACTGCGTCGCTGCACTCGGTCAGCACAACAGCACAGGCGCCCATTTCAATTGCCTTTTCTATGTATGCGTGTCCATCAGATTTGAATCCTTTGACTGCCAGAAATAGAGTTCCTTCTGAAACCTTCCGGCTGTCCTGCTGAACATCCTTAATTTCCACCTTGTCATTGCCTAGCAGTATGCTATGGTCAAGACCGTCCAACATGCTTTTAAGAAGCATATGATCCCCTCTGCCTTCTTTTTTCAAATTGCCTGTTTCTTGCCTTACAATTCTTGCAATTAAAAAGGCGATATAAATACACTAGGTTATTCAAATCGCCAATTTACAACATTAATAATTATATCAGATTTTGACTGTATTGTAACAGTCCTAACCATATTGTCACTATTCAGAAATTGAACCTTCAGGCAGCGGATCGACATTGAGTATGATGATGTCCTGTCCCGATACCACCGAGCCCGGATATGGGAATTGATTGATAACAGGGCTCTCATTATTCATAACGTGTACCGGCTCCGTCGTATACGAAAGTCCGGAGGCCTCGAGAATCTTGATTGCCTTATCCAGCGTCTTGCCCATCAGGTTTGGAACCTTGACCTCACGGTTGTTTTCTGGAATTTCAGGTTCAACGCCCAAATATCTGAGCGTATCGTCCAGAATATCCCGAGCGACAGGTGCGGCAGTCTGGCTGCCGAAGTTTGTGTCCTTTGGCTCATCCACAACCACCAGAACCGTAATGAGCGGATCATCTACTGGTGCCACTGCTACAAACGACGCATATGCCAGTTCATCGGAATACTTGCCGTTTACTATTTTTTCTGAAGTACCTGTCTTGCCGCCAATCCGTATGCCAGGAATATAGGCCAGCTTACCGGAGCCGTTTGTAACAACCGATTCCATAACCAGTCGAACATCAACGGATGTCTTTTTTGAAATGACGTTTTTAATGACTTTCGGTTCTATGGTTTTTACCACATTCCCCTCAGAATCCTGAAGCGCCTTTACAATATGCGGCTCCATCAGTTTTCCATCATTGGCGATGGCATTGATTGCATTCACCATTTGCAGCGGTGTAACGGCGATGCCGTGTCCAAAGGATATCGTCGCCAACTCCACAGGTCCGATTTTTTCACGAGGAAGTAGGATGGAACTCGCCTCCCCGGGCAAATCAACGCCGGTTTTTCGAGTCAGTCCAAAGTTTTCAAGATAAGTATAGAAAGTGTCCCTTCCAACCTTGTCTGACAGCTCCATAAACATGGTATTCAAGGATTTCTCCATACCTTCGATAAGGGAAAAGTCCTTATGCGATCTCGGATAATCCCAGTTTTTGATCCTAAATCCATAAAGATCGATGTAGCCCGGCGTCGAAAATCTCGACTGCGGTGTTGCGACATTCTCTTCAAATGCTATGGAAGTTGTCACAAGCTTAAAGGTCGATCCCGGCTCATAGGTGTCAATCAGATTTGGATTGCGCCACGCGGTGTTCCAGAGTGTCATTTTTTCCTCGTTATTTAGCGTGGATACGTCCACATCTGGAAACATATAGCTGACATCACGCGGGTTGTTGGGGTCGTAATCCGGCTTCGTCGCCATCGCGAGTATCTCACCCGTTCTTGATTCCATGACTATGGCCGTTATTTTTTCTGCGTCGTGGTCCTCAACACCTTTTACAAGGGCCTCTTCCGTAAAATGCTGGATAATCTCGTCAATGGTAAGCACAAGACTGAGGCCATCCTCTGGAGGATAAAGCTTCTCAGTTCCGAAGGGCAGCTGTCTTCCTGCTGCGTCCGTGTTCGTAACAAGGGTCCCTTCACGTCCGCGCAGCTCCTTTTCATAGGAGAGCTCAACGCCGGAGAGTCCAACGCCATCCACCGTTGTATGTCCCAGAATGTAGGAAGCAAAATTCAGGTTGGGGTATACGCGTTTGTGGTCCGATGCCACACTAATGCCTTTGAACCTTTTATTCTTAATCAGGTCAGCCTGCGCCTTTGGAATCCATCTTCTCAGACGGACTATGGACGAAGTCGAGTTGTGAAGCTGATTGTAGATATCGTTCTTGTCCATTTCCAGTATTTCAGCAAGCCCTGCTGATATTTCATCAAGCGAACTGCTATCAATGTCCTTCGGATGCGCCCAAACCGTAAATGACTGCACACTAAATGCGAGCTTGATGCCTTTCCTGTCATAAATGACACCGCGTTCAGCTGGAATTGGCACATTTCTCGTCTGTTGAAGAACTGCAAGCTTTTTGTATTCTTCGCCTTTTACAATTTGAATATATGCAAGACGCCCAATCAAGGCAACGAATATGGTGGCAACGATAAAAAGGGCAAACCACAGTCGCCTTTTGTTGCTCGTATTCGGTCCTTTCATATGAAACACCTCTCCCAAATGCATTTTTTAACTTCAATTGCTCATGTCGCGCCGTATACGGTTTTAGAAACAAAGAGCCCATTTTGTGCGAGCACAATGGGCTTCTAAACCCTACTTTATGTTGATTCATCTGTGTCGAAATGACAGAGCAATTTTCAATTGCTCATGTCGCTGGACGCGCCATATACGGTTTTAGAAACAAAGAGCCCATTTTGTGCGAGCACAATGGGCTTCTAAACCCTACTTTATATTGATTCATCTGTGTCGAAATGACAGAGCAATTTTCAATTGCTCATGTCGCTAGACGCGCCATATACGGTTTTAGAAACAAAGAGCCCATTTTGTGCGAGCACAATGGGCTCTTTGTTTCTAAAACCGTGCATTTCTTTGTCCTTTTCGGAAAAAAATCGAAAGCAAATGCTTTCGATCCTTATCTTTGTCAATTATCTGTTGTGGAACCAGGAACGAATGTATGCTGCGTAGTTTTGAAACTCACTTACAACATCGTCTTCTTTCAGATTATCCTGAACTAAGGGTTCCTTGTCAATACTAGCATATTCCTCATCTAGGGTATAATTCCAATTGGAATTTATGTATACGATCTGTTCCGGCTGTGGATATTGCATCCCAAGCTCGTTCATTGCCACTTTTTCTACATTATCAAGGACAACTGTGGAATCCAGTTGAAGCCGCAAATCTTCTTTTTGCAGCGTGTATTCATTGATTTCCTTGTCTAGTCCATTTATGGTGTAATTGATTTCAAAAATTAGGGCGTAACGCATTACAAGAAAAGACAGCATGCCAAAAACGAGAAGGCATCCCACAAAAGACTGGACCAAGAACTGGACGCGTCTTTTTCGCTGGTATCTCTTTTGCTTCTTTTCAAGAAGCTCAGATGCCTTCTTCATCTTCTCCTGATGCTGATGCTTATGATATTCTTCATATGTATCATATTTTGATATCTTTCGTGCTGGCAGCATCCTTGCCCCTCCTAACACCCTTTATCAACTACAGCTTTTCTGCAACCCTAAGTTTGGCACTCCTTGCCCTTGGGTTCTCTTCAATCTCTGCATCACTTGGCACAATCGGCTTACGCGTGATGATTTTTACAACTGGCTTGTTATTGCACATACATACCGGCAGTTCCGGCGGACAGGTGCATCCTTGTGCCAAGTCCCTGTATGCGTTTTTAACAATACGGTCTTCCAGCGAGTGGAAGGTGATAATCGATATTCTGCCTCCCGGATTAAGCGCCGTAGAGATATCCCGAATCGTATCTGCAATAATTCCCAGTTCATTATTCACTTCAATTCTTATAGCCTGAAATGTTCTCTTGGCTGGGTGCGGACCATCTTTTCTTGCACCCTTTGGAACTGCGGCCTTAATGATGTCAACAAGCTCATTGGTTCGGGTGATTTCGCCCTCTTCCCGTGCCTTGACAATGAATTCAGCGATTCTTTTCGCCCAGCGTTCTTCTCCGTATTCACGGATAATCCGGTTGAGTTCGTCCGCAGAATAAGTGTTGACGATTTCCTTTGCTGAGAAAGGTCTTGAACGGTCCATTCTCATGTCCAGTTCGCCGTCCTGCATATAGCTGAATCCGCGCTCCGCTTCATCGAGCTGATATGATGAAACACCCAGATCCATCATCATGCCGTCAACGCGTTCAATTCCCAGTTCTTCAAGAACCTGCAGCACATTTGAAAAATTGCTATGTACCGGAACAAAGCGTTCACCATATTCCTTAAGTCTCTCGCTGGCTGCATTCAGCGCGTCTGTGTCCTGATCGATACCAATCAGCTTTCCCGTTGTGAGCCTTTTGAGTACAAGCTCAGAGTGACCGCCGCCGCCCAGCGTTCCATCAATATATATGCCGTCCGGCTTTATGTCCAGTCCATCTACGGTTTCTTCCCACAAAACGGATACGTGCTCAAATGCCATTTGAGAGTCCTCCTATATACCTAATTCAGCCATTTGTTCAGCTATGTCATCATAACTGATATTGTCTGGGTCGTTATACGCGTTCCAGTTCGTTTCACTCCAGAGTTCAACACGTGTTCCTACTCCAATGACGATGACTTCCTTTTCTAGCTGTCCGTGCACTCTAAGTGGTTGTGGTATATTAACGCGCCCTTGTTTGTCCAGCGTACATTCAGTTGCTCCTGCAAAAAATAGACGGACGAATGCACGTGCGTTTCGGTTTGTTAAAGGCAGCGCCTTTAGCTTTTCTTCGAAAACACGCCATTCCGATTCAGGAAACATGAATAAACAGTTATCCAGTCCCTTAGTAATATAGAATCGCTCACCAAGGTCTTCTCTAAACTTTGCCGGGACATTCATTCGGCCCTTGGCGTCGACAGTATGATTGTATTCACCAATAAACATTCAAACCATCTCCACCACATCAATCATTGGGATTTTACCCCACGACAATCCACTTCAAACCACTTTCTCCCCCTAATTGTACACCATAATGTATGAAACTACAATTCAAACATACAAATTACTGGAAAATATATGACCATAGTCCCACGCCTCAAACCTTTGAAAACAATGGCTTTCATCGATTTCTTCCCACTCGGAGAGCCTAGTATTCGAAAAGTGGGGCGTGGTGGGCTTAGAATTCTTTATGTTCAGGGCCATTTTTTTACCTTTTGGGAACAATAAAAAACCGCAATTTTGGGAACACGCCCCACAATTGCGGATATACCACTCTTTTTCATATTCACATTTCTGATTTAAACAGGCAGGAAGAGTTTCATACAACCGCCCTGTGCGATTCCTTAAAGGCCTTTTCTTTCGCTATAAGGATAATTTCCTCAACACGATCCAGATCCTCTAGAAGGGCTTTGGCAGCCTTGTAATAGTTTCCAGAAAGTTTTTTGGCCTGCGGACTCAACTTATTCCAGCTTCGACCCAGTTTCTTTTCAACCCACAGAACGGCTTCAGTCGCATCCAGCCCCTTTCCTTGGGCTGCATAGGTCAGCAGGGAAGGTACGCCTACAAAATGGGCCATTGCGTCTGCATCTGCCACACATCGCGCTTCCATAGTTCTGCGCTTCATTGACAGACTCCCCCTATGCGTAAGAATACAGTGCGACACCTCTTCTATGGTTCTGGGACTGAAGCCCATAGGACCCAAAATCCGTTCAGCTTCCTTCACACCATGGATATGATGGTTGGTATAGAGCGCAAACGACTTTATACTCGCATAATCATGAAGCAGCGCCGCCAGATTGATGACAAGATGGTTGGCACCTGTCTCCTCTGCAAGCATACTTCCAAACTTCACAACCCATTTTATATGGTGATTCCAAATGCCTTTGCCAAAAACATTCGTTGGTGCATAACACGCCTCTCTCACCATTGTTTCAATTTCTTGGATTCTATTATCTATTTCCCTATATGTCATGAGACCCTCCACTTTGGCAACCGAACGTATGTTTGGTTTTATTTTACCTCCATTCCCTCACTTTGTCAAGATACCCACCGTGAGGTTGTGTACAAATTGTAAACTTATTAGCACTCCATGTTAACGAGTGCCAATTTCTATTGACAGCCTGCAGCTGGCACTCTATCATATATTATGTATTGAAAACCAAACAACAATTCATTAAGGAGTGATGTATATGCCTATGGAAAAAGGCAATCTTTCCATTCATAGCGAAAATATCTTTCCAATCATTAAGAAATGGCTGTATTCAGACCATGATATTTTCATCAGAGAACTTGTATCCAATGCCTGTGATGCCATTACAAAAGTAAAGCGCCTGAGCTCTCTCGGCGAGGCTGACCTGCAAGATCAAAAGGATTTTAAAGTTCAAGTGATTCTTGATCCAGATCATAAGACACTTAAATTCATAGACAACGGTATCGGTATGACTGATGAGGAAATCAAGAAGTACATCAATCAAATCGCCTTTTCCGGTGCTGAAGATTTCATCAAGCAATATAAGGATAAAAGCGATGCCGATCAGATTATTGGACATTTCGGTCTTGGCTTCTACTCCTCATTTATGGTTGCGGACAAAGTTCAAATTCTTTCCAGGTCACACAAGGCAGATGCACAACCTGTCAAATGGCATTGCGATGGTGGCATCGAGTTCGAAATGGAACCTGGCGAAAAGGAAACACGCGGTACTGAAATAACGCTTTTCCTTGGCGAAGAAGGCGAAGATTTCATAAACGGCCATAGAATCAGACAGACACTGAACAAATACTGTTCATTCATGCCGTATCCTATATATTTCACAGACTTGAGCCAAGCACCCGAGCAGGATGATGAGGGCAATGTCATTATTAAAGATCCTGAGCCGATCAACAACACGACACCGCTTTATGCCAAGCGTCCAAACGAGTGCAGCGAAGAAGACTATAAAAACTTCTATAAGTCCACATTCAACGATTTCAAAGACCCACTGTTCTGGATCCATCTGAATATGGACTATCCCTTCAACTTGAAAGGAATTCTCTTCTTCCCTAAACTCGGCAACGAGTTTGATACGCTCGAGGGTCAAATTAAGCTTTACAACAGCCAGGTCTTTGTAGCCGACAACATCAAGGAAGTCATTCCTGAATTTCTGCTGCTGCTCAAGGGTGTAATTGACTGCCCTGATCTGCCACTGAACGTATCGCGCAGCTTCCTTCAGAACGATGGTTTTGTTAAGAAAATCAGCGACTATATTACGAAAAAGGTCGGCGATAAAATCACATCGCTTCAGAAGACAGACCGTGAATCCTTTGAAAAGTACTGGGATGACATTCACCCATTCATTAAATTCGGTGCCCTTAAAGATGAAAAATTCGCCGATAGAGTTAAAGACAGCATTCTTCTCAAGGACACCGCCGGCAGCTACCGAACTGTTCTGGAGTATGCAGGTGTAAGCGACGGTTCTGACGACAAGAAGACCGTTTACTATACAACTGACACACAGCTTCAATCTCAGTATATCAACATGCTGAAGGAACACGGTATTGAAGCGGCAGTTCTAGACCACCAAATCGACTCGCCTTTCATCTCTATGATTGAGTCGAAATATGACAACATCGGCTTCAAACGTGTTGATGCTGACCTTTCAGATCTTATTGAAGACAAGACGGACGAGAACGAAGCAGATACTTCAGTTTCCGAAAAAATTGAAGCCATGTACAAGCGCATCCTTTCACAGGAACGCTTCCTCGTTCAGCTTCAGAACTTCAAGTCAAAGGATGTGGCCGGCATGATCCTTCTTTCAGAAGACAGCAGACGCATGCAGGATATGATGCGTCAGTACAGCATGGCAGGCATGGATCCTTCCATGTTCCCATCTGAACAGACACTTGTCCTGAACAGAAACCATCCGCTGGTTCAATACACCCTTTCACACCTTGATGAGGAAGATGACTTGGCAGACATGGTTGCCGAACAGATTTACGACCTGGCAATGCTGAGCCACAAGCCGCTTGATTCAAATGCCATGACAGCATTCATCAAGCGTTCCAATACCATTATGACCAAGCTGATTGACGACAAGGCCTAAAACAGCCTATACCTAAAAAAGCAAGGAGCCAGACAGACATGTGTAAATACATGTTCTGCCCGGCTCCTTATTTTATTGCACACAAAAAGACTTGAGATTGCCTCAAGTCTTAATTTTTATCGTATTTAACGTACACATCACCAGCATTGCACATGAAACTTCGCACCAAAATGAACGACACGATAGCGCATCATTTTTTTGCAGGTCATAAGTGGCCCTTTGCTGTGGACCTTATAATACCTTTGTCGTGTGAATCAGCAGAACACTCAATGCGTACACAATAATAATCGTTCCAAGTAGAACAACAGATACATGTAAACGGATACCCTGCCTGTCGCTTTCCTTTGGCATAACTTCCTCCACTCCTACATGCACCAAATGCATGTAAGAACATTATACAAGAACTTACTGGATTTGTTAATACAAAATTTTCTTACAACATTTTTTTACGCAGAAACGACTCCATTTCAGAACGTTTTTCCAGCGGAACACTGATGAATACCGGCGCCGCATCCTTGTCTCGAAGCTTGAGCTGCAGAGCAACAAACCGTTTTTTTTCTTCGCCCCACATCGTCTTACGTATTTCCTTAAATTTAATCATCCTGCCCTGTACGATAATGCCATTTTCATGGATTGAGACCAACCTTTGAAATACTGTAAAGGTGTTCAATAAAAACACAGAAAGAAAGAGCAGATAGATGATATTGAATGTTTTAAAATACGAGTACGTCGTCGCAACCATACCAAAAATGTTAATCAGCAGGGTTCCAACCAGGAGCTTAGGCCCTGGAAACACATGCAGTGTTCTGCCACCGGCGCTTTTCATGGTTCTCAACATCCGAATCGACGAACGTATGAGCATGGCAAGTACCGAAATATCAATTGCGAGAATGAGCTTACCTAAAAAATTCATTTATGTCCCTCCATTTATGTTTCATTCATCTTATTATATCATCAGTTCACAAATTCATTGAATAAAATAAAAAATCATTCAACTAATTCACGAAGCCGCCGATATTATATGTGAAACCTATTATACATCATCAACTTCTATTCCAATAGAAGGCGCCGGTAATCCCCTTACCGGCTTTTTTTTTTGCGAAAAAAACAAAGAAATGCACACATATAAAAGAGAGGTCTATTCGAGTTCACTCGAAATAGACCTCTCTTTTATATGTGTATATGGCGCGTCAAGCGACATGAGCGACCGATAGGTTGCTCTGGCATTTCACTCAACATACTTCTCTTTCATCTGTATATGGCGCGTCAAGCGACATGAGCGACCGATAGGTTGCTCTGGCATTTCACTCAACATACTTCTCTTTCATCTGTATATGGCGCGTCAAGCGACATGAGCGACCGATAGGTTGCTCTGGCATTTCACTCAACATACTTCTCTTTCATCTGTATATGGCGCGTCAAGCGACATGAGCGACCGATAGGTTGCTAGCTTGTACCCTATACCGCTTCCTCAACCAGACTGTCAAAGCCAACGCCTTCACCCCATACGGACGAAACCGGCAACACGTCAACAAAGGCTTGAGGGTCCACTTCAGCAATATACCGCTTGATCAGCATGGATTCTCTTGGCGAACAGATTGAAACAACCTTCATCTTGCTCTGGTTTGTGTACCCGCCACGAATTTCATACATGCTCGTGCCACGTTTTATTTCGTGCATAATAAAATCAGATATCGACTCACACGAGTCACTGATAATTTCAATCTTGACCTTGCGCGATCCCATTCCGAACAAAATGGTATCAACCGTCTTCATGAAGACATACTGGGTCAGAACGGCATACAGGGCAACCCGCTTGTCGTATATGAGCAGCGAACTGACAATGACCACCATATCAATAACAAGCAGTATCTGACTCAAGCTCATGAATGAAAACACACGTCTATGCAGTATTTTAGCAATAGACTCTGTCCCCCCCATGGAGTAGCCTCTTTTTAGAATAAGTCCAACACCCGAACCTGCAAAAATGCCATAGTAAATGGACGCCAGAAACAGGTCGTTCTCAATAAACTCAACATTTAAGGCTTCAAATCCAATCAGCACGATTGGAAAAGTAAGTGTTAGAAAAATGATTTTCAAGCCTTCCGACTTACCTATAAAAAGTACCGAGCTGATTAGAATGGCAACGGAAATCATATAGAACACAATCGTGTATGGTATTCCGACAAGCTCAGACAGCACAATCGATGCACCTGTAGCTCCGCCCGTAATCAATCCATTAGGACGCAGTATGGCCGTTATTCCAAATGCCAGCGAAGCACAACCCAGCGCTAAAAAAACGATATCCATTAGTATTTTTTCAATTGACCACTTTTTCATGCTTATACCTCCCTAAAAAAGTCACCAGACCAGTATAATAGGTTCAGTACGAAACTACAACCACTTTTAGATTAAAGACGGACTCTATTTCAATTTCTTAATTATTTCCATTTCAGCATGTCGCAAATCTGATTGTCATGACTGAAAAAATAAAAAACCGCTCCGTAAATATAACGAAGCGGTCCGTATCTATAGTCTGACTCTATCACTCGATTTCAGGCACCTTGAGAAGCAGGAGGAATCCAATGGCAAAGAGTGCAATAATACTGAATATGCCATTTTGCGTCCGGCCCGTCGTTTCACTTACCACGCCAACGAGCAGGGGTCCCATAACAGCTGCAAATTTTCCAAATATGTTGTAAAACCCATAAAACTCATTGGAGTTTTCCTTAGGGATGAGTTTTCCATAATAGGACCGGCTGAGTGCCTGTATCCCGCCCTGCGATGAGGCAACCAGCATCCCCAGGCCCCAGTATTCGACGACTGAATCGAGCTGATACGCATAAATGCAGGTAAATATATAGATAATGATGGCAATCTGTATCATCCGCTTGGTTCCAAACTTTTTCGAGAGCATACCGTACAGAATGGCAAAAGGAAACGCCACAAGCTGAACAGCCATAAGGACCATTATCAGCGTTGTCGAATCAACCCCGACATCCGAGCCATACACGACAGCCATTTTTATAATGGTGCCCACACCATCTATGTAAAAGAAATAGGCAATCAAAAATGCAAAAATGGCCTTATGGGACTTTACATTCTTAAGCGTCTCCTTAATACGCCTAATGCTCTTTTTAACAACATGCGCTTCATTTTCTATATAATATTTCTGATGCACATTTCTTATCATAGGTATGGAGAACACAGCCCACCAGAGCGCTGTAACTGCAAATCCAATCCGCATTACATCTATTTCAGACAAGTTCAATCTCTCATGCCCGAATATCATAGCTGCAATCAAAGCAAAGGGAATGGTTCCACCTATGTATCCCCAAGCGTATCCATAGCTTGAGACCATGTCCATTTGAGCTTCAGAGGATACATCAACGAGAAATGCATCGTAAAACACATTGGCACCTGCAAAGCCGACCATTGTAAAAACATACACAGATAATAGCATTATCCAGTTTCCTTCGGGTATAAATGATAAAGCTAATGTGAATATGACACCTAACATAAGGGCAGAAATGAAAAAACGCTTCTTTTTATCCTTATAATCGGCTATGGTGCCAAGAAGCGGTGCCAAAATTGCCACAATGAAGGTCGCAGCTGAGTTTGCATATCCCCAATAGGCTGTCGACTGGCTCGCTGCCAGTCCGGCTTGTGATGTGACTGACTTGAAGAATAACGGCAAAATAGTCGTTGTAACCACCAAAGTGTATGCAGAGTTCGCCCAGTCATAAAGAACCCAGCTTTTTTCACCCTTTGTTAACTTCGTCATAGACACCTCCAGAGTAGTATCGTTACTGTTTCAGTATACCATTTTTAAGCAGATTCGAGTGTATTTCATCTGATGTGTATAGACGCATTTCAGACGGCATTGTATGATTGAACCAAACAGGAAAGGATGTGACTTGATGCCTGACGTATTAACCCATGCCTATTGTGCAGATTTTTCAAGAAGAAACATCGACGAGTCCACAGTTCTCAGACAAATTCTTGACCGGAACATCGACGCCTTTTATCTAGGTGCCCAGGGCCCTGATTTCTTTTACTATTACGGCATATGGCCTTGGAAAAAGAACTATGACATTCCATCTTTCGCAGATACAATTCACAAGAACAAGACAGGACGATTCCTGACTGCAGCATTCAATCTGCTTTTGAGTGAAGATTTATCTTCTAAAAAAGGGCAAATGCGCATTGCATATTGGATGGGCTTTCTTTCCCACTACGCCCTTGACACAACCGCGCATCCATTCATTCACTATTACAGCGGACTGAACAAGGATGATGCCTCTAAGAAAAGCGGTGATGACAATCACCATAAGTACCTTGAAAATATTATTGATACCATTCTCAGCAGAAAATTCAACTTCATGCCGGGACTGCCCCTCAATCAGCACAGCTGCATACCAAAGCACCCTGAAAAATTCAGGCCAGTATACGAACAGATTTCAGAAGTTTACGAAGCCGTATTTGAGCAGGTCATCAGCCCGGATGTCATCGAAAACTCCGTCAGGGACATGCATAAGCTTTTGAGACTTATCTATGACCCCAAATATAAAAAACGCGGCATGTACGCAAAAATGGAAAAGGGCATCATGAAACCACAATACATAACTACAGCTGCCTTCCCTGCGGATGCAGACTACAATTTCGACTACCTGAACACCAATCATCAGGTTTGGAATCACCCATGCGACAGCGCCCTTGAATACAGGCAGTCCTTCCTCGATCTGTTTGACCGGGCTATTTTGCGGTCTGAAAATCTCATGCTGTTCGCTTGGAATGTCTTTAAAAATCAAGAAACGCTAGCAAGCCTTGAAGATATTCTTGACAATATCTCCTACGATACAGGGCTTCCATGCCAAGACCCACGTGAGCTCAAGCATTCCAAGTCCGTCTTTAAAAAATAGACAGATGTGCGCTAAATATTGCATCAGACTGTCCAAGGGGGAAATGATGATTAATTACAAGTTATGCAGTCAAGCTACTGACGATCAGATCTACGAGGCCTTTCAAAAGGGATTTTCAGACTACATGATTAAACTGACCATGGAAAAAGATGATATGATTGACCGTTTCTTTGGTGCGGAGGGAAATGAACGAACCCTGTCCTATTTGGCCCTGGATGGTCAAAAGGGTGTCGGCCTGGTGCTTGGGGGCATTCGTATGATGAATGGCGTCAAGACCATGCGCTGCGGTACAATGTGCATCGACCCGGATTACCGGGGAAAAGGCATTGCTGGAAAGCTCATTGACCTGCACAAGGAAATGGGAAAATCTCAAGGCTGTAAGCAAATGTTTCTGGAAGTCATCGTCGGCAATGACCGGGCGATTCATTTCTATGAGAAAAACGGCTACGAAAAAGTCTACGATTTGTCCTATTACGCCATGCAAAAAGAAGACCTCACCAAAATGAGCATTTTGCCCATACATGAGGCCTACGAAATAAGACAGGTTGGATACTATGACGTACTGACCTATCGAAAAGAGCTCTTTGATATGCATTTGCCCTGGCAAGGTGAAGTAGAATACTTCAAGACACTTGAAGGCAAGTACTACCAGGTGTTTGAAGGCATCAAAATTCTGGGATCATGTGGCGTATTCAAGGGCAACGTGTTCTTTCTCCACATCGACCCCAAGTACAGGGGCTACGGACTCGGCATGGCCATTCTCTTTGAAGCACTGAAAAACGACGGATTTGAAAGCGTCAGAATGACACTTGCAAACAATGCAGTCATGAAGGGGTTCTGCGAACATATTGGTATGAAGAAGAATGCTCTGATGCAGTACGAAATGTTCATGTCTCTCTGAAGCAATTGACAAAAGCATGCACACAATAATAAACGCCCTTACCTATGTCATACTAGGTAAGGGCGTTTTTGAACCAAAATGTGCTACACGACCAATTTTTAAGTGCCTTCGGATTACTGAAGCTTGCTGATATAAATGGTTACCTGCGCAAAATCAGTGTTATGCGGGTGCATGATGCTGAACTTTGCCTGTGCACCAGGCTCAATTCGGGTTGCAGAGTTTGTAAAGTCCGTGTCAAGGACATTGCCCAGCGCATCAGCATACTCTGCAGCGATCTTATAATAGGTTACTGGCCTGCTTCCAGTGTTTAAAACCGATCCCTTGATATAGGTGTATGCCCCGTCCACCGTCCAGGTCCACCCTTCAACAATTTCAAGCTGTATGTTTGTGTCAATCTCAACAATCGGTCTCTCAGCGGCCTTCAGCGCATCGATCCAGATGCGAACCGATGAAAAACTGGCATCGTAAGCCTTCATGATTGAAAACATCTTCTGATTTCCAGCAAGCACAGGTTCGCCATGTGCCATGCTGTCACTATCCATGACATTTCCATCCGCATCAATATATTCTGCCCTAACCCTGAAAAAAGCAAGGGGTACTTGACCCGTGTTTTTAACAGCACCTTTTATGACTGTCATATTGCCATCTCTTGACCACGTCCAGTCATCGCGTATTTCAGCACTTGGTGCCTGCACATCATCTTGAAGGAACTTCTCTTCTACAGCTGAGTCTTCAAGAGCTTTCTCTTGAGCCACCGGCTCGTCTATAATAACTGTTGCCGTATCGGTTTGACTGTTCAAATCTTTTTCTTCACTGCATCCAGTCACGAAAACCACCTGCAGTAAAATCATCATTCCCAAGGCGAAATGCCTTAAAGAATAAGCCCTCTTATTCAGAGGTACGATTTGTCTTTTTATAAATTTCTTTTCTATATATTTCATTTTTATATTTTTCATCATCCCTGCTTCTCCAGCTCACGAATTTCATCGAACCTAGTGGTGGCAGCTCGTCTTGCACACCCTTTAAAAACGCCCATATACTATAGTATCGACCATTATAAAGGCCGTCTTGAGTCCGATTGACTAAACTGTCCCATTTGATTATAATACTCCATGTTAATGACGGAGGCGAAAAATGCAAAAATACAATATCAACAAAGATTTCAGGGCACTTTCACGACTGAACATGAAACTATCCAGTCTCAGTGATATTCACGCGCGCAGACTGATCGGCAAGGTCACGACACTCCCTGTACACATTACGAAAGACTTAAAAGTGCACCATACTACAATAAATGGTTATAAGGACCAGCCCATCAAGCTTGTTGTATTTGATCCAAAAACCCACGAAGAGGCGGTTCCCTGTATATTTTTCTACCACGGCGGAGGCTTCATGCTGGGTGTGAACGAACTCCATTACCGCTACGCTTGCGAATATGCTAGAAATACCAACAGCGTAGTCATTATGCCTGATTATCAGCTTGCACCAGAGCATCCCTATCCAGCTGGTGTAACCGACTGTTTTAAAACCCTAGAGTGGGCTTTGGAGAATTCTTCAGAATTGGGCATCGACACGACCCGTCTTGCGGTAGTCGGCGAAAGTGCCGGCGGCAATCTGGCAGCAGCAGTAGCCCTGATGTGCAGGGATCGCGGTGGTCCGACACTGGCATGCCAGGTACTTGTTTACCCAACTACCGACAACACGCACACGACAGCATCGGCACGGAAGTTTACCGACACACCCATGTTCTATTCCGATGCCAACCTGTTCATGTGGTCACAGTATTTGCCTGCAGATATGCATGACGTGCCATCTTACGCAGCACCCCTGCACGCCGAGTCCCTAAAGGACCTGCCACCTGCTTATCTTGAAACAGCAGAGTTTGACCCGCTTCACGACGAAGGCCTTGCCTATGCCATGCGCCTCATGGACCACAATGTAGAAGTGGAACTCAACGAAACAAAGGGCACCGTGCACGGCTATGATGCCATAAAAAGAAGTCCCATTACACAGGACAGCTTTTCCAGGCGTTTCAGTTTTCTTAACAGACATCTGCAGATTAGACTGTAGAGCTTCTATAACAGAAACGCAGGATTTCGAAATTTTAGATAATTTGAGGGGGTATTGCTTAGCAATACCCCCTCTATTTGTTTGACGAAGTCTACAAGATAACAGGACACGCTTATTTTTGAGCTGTCTGCTTAAAGAGCTCTATGCCCGCACGTATGGCATCATATGTCACATGGTCTGGAAGGCTGTCCTTAATGCTTTTAAGCGACTCCAGCCCCTGGGCGCTTACAGCTTCAATAATTGCATCCCTGTGTTCTGCATCAATAAATACAGACCAGTCTACAGGCTCACCTGATTCCTGAGCGCGTATCAGATGCTTAATAATGGTGCCTGTTGTAAAGCCTCTCGACTTTGCGATTGTTTCCAGTGATTCGCCCATTTGATAGGCCTTGTAGGTCTTGGCAACGCGTTCCTCCATGGAATCGCCACCCGATGTCGAACGTGCTTTGGGATCTTCTTCACCCTCTGCACCTGAATCTGCCTCAGCATATATCTGAGCCTGAGCGGATTTACGCTTGTGTTCAACAGCCTCAGAGCTGTAGCGCTTTTCTTCAATATAGGTTTGAATGGCGTCAATAAACTGAGCCCCGTAGTTTTCAAGCTTCTTCTGACCAACACCACTTATCTTTAGAAAGGCTTCTTCCTCAAGGGGAAAGAGGGCCGACATTTCCATAAGTGCAGCATTGTGGAAGACCGTGTAACTTGGAAGCCCTTTTTGGCTCGCAATTTCCGCACGCAGTGTGCTCAGAACCTCATAAAGACCATCGTCATACTCAAAATTCTTAAGACTGGACGTATTGAGCTTTTTCCTTTTCTTGGCCTTGTCCTTCTTCTTGGTGTTATTGAGGCGTTCCACCTTAATGTATACTTCATGCTGACCTTTTAAAACCGGTCGCGATGCCGCATCAAGCTTGAGTACCGGATAGGTGTCTGTGGTCATTTGAAGATAACCGCCAGCGATGAGCATCATGATGATTTCACGAATTTCACCCGGTCCCTGATCCTTCATAATTCCGTATGTGGACTGCTTGTCCAGGCCGAACTGGAGCAAGCGCTTATCGGAAGACCCTCTCAGTACACGGATGATCATGTTCATGCCAAACCGCTGATTGGTCCTATAGATACATGACATGATTTTCTGCGCCTCGACGGTCACATTTTTCTTTTCTGAAGTATCCCGGCAGTTTCCGCAATTGCCACAGCCCCCTAAGTCCTGATTCTGGGCCTTGTCTTCACCAAAATAATCCGTAATCATATATCTGAGACAATCATCACTATGACAATAATTTATAAGATACTGAAGGTTCTCATTTAGAATCTGTCTGCGATCTGCACTGTTCTGATTATTCTCTATCAGCATTTTCTGATTGACTACATCCGAAGCCGAATACATGAGAATACACTCCGCATCCATGCCATCTCGACCAGCACGTCCCGCTTCCTGATAATAGGCTTCCATGTTCTGAGGCATGTTGTAGTGTACGACAAAGCGTACATCCGACTTGTCAATGCCCATGCCAAAGGCATTTGTCGCCACAATCAGCTTGGTCCGATCGTACATGAAATCTTCCTGAACCTGCTTGCGCACCTGACTGTCCATACCGCCGTGGTATCCGGCTGCTGAATATCCCTGTTCTCTTAGCTTGGCCGTAACGGATTCAACATTTTTTCGTGTCGAGCAGTAGATGATCCCACTCTCTTCAGAATCCTTTTCCCTCAAATAGGCGTCTAGAAATCTGAACTTATTGCCCGGCGCGGTAACTTGATAAAACAGATTGGGACGGTCAAATCCCGTAATTTGCACAACGGGACGGCTTAGCTCTAAGATCTGCATGATTTCTTCAATGACCTTTGGCGTCGCCGTAGCCGTATACGCAGCAACAGGGGGACGTGGTCTCAGCTGATTCAAAAATCTTGGAATTTCTCTATAGCTGGGTCTGAAATCATGACCCCACTGACTGATACAGTGTGCCTCATCAACTGCTACCAGACTGATATCAAGATTCTGAAGGCTATCTATGAAATCATATGCACCCAGTCTCTCAGGCGCCATGTAAACGAGCTTATAGTCGCCATGGCGAAGTCCGTCCATACGCACTGAAATCTCATATGGATCGAGGGAACTGTTGATATAGGTCGCCTCAATTCCTGCTTCGTTCAAGCTGTCTACCTGATCCTTCATCAGGGAAATCAGCGGGGATATGACAATGGCTGTACCCGACATCATAATCGCCGGCAGCTGGTAACATAGGGACTTGCCGCCGCCTGTTGGCATGACGCCCAGGGCATCTCTACCTGAAGTGATTCCATCGACAAGCGCTTCCTGCCCCGGTCTGAAGCTTGCATAGCCAAAACTGTCCTTTAAGTATTTGTATTTAAGCATCGTTCTCTCCGTCCTGTTTCTACAATCCAAGCTTGGTCATTTTCTTATAAAGTGCCGTTCTGTGTATTCCAAGAAGCTTTGCCGCCTCTGTCTTATTTCCATCACACCGCTGGATCGCTTCAATAATCAGACTGCGCTCGATTTCATCGACGCATTGATTCAAATCGAGATTAATGGTTTTCGCCCACAGGTTATCCATTGAAACCAGATTTTTCTCTTTAAAGACCGTATCCTTGTCCGAATCTTCCAAATCGCTGAGCTGGATATATTCAGGCAAATCCTTGGTATAAATGACATTGGTCCGCGCCATATTGATGGAGCTCTCCACGACATTTCGGAGCTCACGTACATTTCCTGGCCAAGAGTAGCTTTGAAGTCTCTTCATCGCACCTTCTGAAAAATGACTCGGACATTTGGGATAGCTGTTCATAAAATGCTTGAGCAAACTTTCTGCAAGCAGGGGCACATCTTCACTCCGACGGTTCAGCGGCGGTATTTTGATGCTTACGACTTCCAGTCTGTAGTAGAGGTCTTCCCGGAACTTGTCTTTAGCAACAAGCGATCTCAAGTCTTCATTGGTCGCTGATATGACCCGTACATCGACTTCCACCTTGTTGTTTCCGCCAACCCGCTCAAATTCTCGCTCTTCCAGTACACGAAGCAGCTTGGCCTGCATGTCGAGGGGCATGGTTCCGATTTCATCGAGGAAAATGGTTCCCCCTGTTGCCAGCTCAAACTTCCCAATCTTCCCCGTGCTCGATGCACCTGTAAAGGCGCCTGGTTCGTAACCGAAAAGCTCTGATTCCAAGAGATCCTTGGGAATGGCAGCGCAGTTTATTTTCACAAATGGACCATATTTTCTATAGCTTCCCTTATGGATGGCATGGGCGAAATATTCCTTGCCTGTACCACTCTCGCCCTCAATACAAACCGTAGAGTTCGTTTCAGCTGCACGGCGCGCGATGTCTATGAGGTATTCCATATGCGGGTTCTGAGTAAGAATGTTTTCAAAATCATACTTGGCCTGATTAAGGCGCTTGATTTCCCGCTTGTATTTCTTCATTTGAGAGTTCATGGTTTCTATATAGTCAGCCATGTGCTTCACTTCGGCGACATCCTTAAACAGAACGGTTCCGACAGCACCTATGATTTCCCCGTCCCTGATTATGGGAATACGCGTTGCAATCATGTCATGACCGTTAATTTTCTGTATATCGCCTATTTCAGACTTGCCTGTTTCAAGAACCTTGTGCATTCTCGTATTTTCAATCACTTCCGAAACATGCTTGCCTATGGCATCTTCTTCTCTGATCCCCATAAGCTTTTCGTATTTGAATTTTGTTACGATTCCATCTGCATCAACGATGACAAGGCCTTCATAGGCTCTTTCGATAAACTCGTCTATCATTTCCATCTGATGCTGCAAATCCTTATAGGTCAATTTCATTTATATTACTCCCGTCCAGTTATGTGTATCCATTTAGCTACACATCATTATAGCATACTCCCCCTCAATTCTCAGCGGAATATCAGGAAATAAAAACTCCGAGCCAAGGACTCTATGTCCCAAACCCGGAGTTTCCATTTAGTTGAAGCGTGTGAACGCTTCAAACGAACGCAAGAATAATCAATACTACACATATATAAAAACACTTGCGGAATATGATGATTTGACAGGCGGCCAAAGTACCTGTCATTCATATTTTCTATTTTTTAACGATTACAGCTTCGCCCATGCCGCCACCGATGCAAAGTGTCGCAATACCCTGCTTCACTTCATCACGCTTAAGCATTTCGTGAATCAGCGTTACAAGAATACGTGCGCCTGATGCACCAATAGGGTGACCCAGTGCGATGGCACCGCCATTAACATTGACAATCGACTTGTCAAAATCAAGCTCTTTTAGAACAGCAAGAGACTGAGAAGCAAACGCTTCATTTGCTTCAACCAGATCAATGTCATCCTTTGTAATGCCAGCACGCTTGAATGCCTTTTGTACTGCATTTACCGGTCCGATGCCCATGATCGATGGGTCAACACCTGCCGATGCATGCGTAACGATTGTACATAGCGGTTTAACACCCAGTTCTTTAGCTTTTTCAGCACTCATAACAACAAGTGCTGCAGCACCGTCATTAATACCAGAAGCATTACCGGCAGTTACAGAGCCATCTTTCTTAAATGCAGGTCTCAGTTTGCCCAGCTTGTCCAGTTCAGTATTTGCCTTGATGTATTCGTCACTATCAAAGATGATTGGGTCGCCCTTACGCTGTGGAATGGAAACTGGAACGATTTCGTCCTTGAATCTGCCTTCCGCCTGTGCCTTAGCCGCCTTCATCTGGCTCTCATATGCGAATTGGTCCTGCGCTTCACGCGTCAGTTCCCACTCTTCTACGATATTTTCTGCAGTGACACCCATATGGTAGTTGTTGAATGCGTCCCATAGTCCGTCATTCACCATAATATCCACCATTTCAGAGTTGCCCATTCTAGCGCCCCATCTTGCTTGTTTCATAACATATGGAGAAGCGCTCATGTTTTCAGTTCCGCCTGCAACAACAACATCTGCACTGCCTGCAGCGATCATGTCAAACGCTACAGAAACAGACTTCAGACCAGAACCACAAATCATGTTCAAGGTCCAAGCTGGTGTATCCACAGGAATGCCTGCTTTTACACACGCTTGTCTTGCAACGCCTTGTCCTTCGCCAGCCTGAAGTACACAACCCATGATGACTTCATCGACTTCTTTAGGCTCAACGCCAGCTTTCTTCAGTGCTTCACTGATAACAACAGCACCCATGTCAGCAGGCTTAACGTTTTTTAGTCCGCCGCCGAAGCTGCCAATACCTGTTCTCACTGCTGCTGCGATTACGATTTCTCTCATTTCTATACCTCCAAGTCTCAATTTCCCAGTATTCTTTCCAAGCTTGACGCATGATCAATTGCGAGTCAGACGCATTGGCCCCATCCCTTGCGCCCTTTTAAATGCTACTGCATTTCCTTTAGATCTGCAGGAATAATAAGCTTTGCTTCTGTAGCCGCTTGAATTTCTTCAACTGTATATTCAGGGTTGTACTCAGTCAGCACCAGACCCTCTTCATTCACTTCCATAACGCCCATTTCTGTAATGATTTTGCTTACTTTACCCGCTGCAGTCAGAGGCAGAGTACATTCAGACAGTATTTTAGGACTTCCTTTTGCAGTATGAACCATAGCGACGATTACCTTCTTGGCACCGCCTACAAGGTCCATTGCGCCACCCATGCCTGGAACAAGCTTTCCAGGAATCATCCAGTTGGCAAGGTTACCCTTTTCATCTACCTGAAGTGCGCCCAGTACTGTTGCGTCAAGGTGCCCTCCGCGAATAATCGTAAAGGACATGGCACTGTCAAAATACGTACCTGCTGGAATGATTGTCGCTGGTTGGCCACCTGCATTGACAAGATCCTTTTCAATTTTGTCTTCATCTGGCGCAGGGCCGATTCCAACAAAACCGTTCTCTGAGTGAAGGAGTACTTCAACATCTTCAGGGATATAGTTTGCAACAAGTGTAGGCAGACCGATACCCAAGTTTACAACATCACCGTCTTTAAATTCTTTTGCGACTCTGCGCGCGATTATCTCTTTTGGATTCATCATTACGCCCCCTCTACAATGTGTGTTACAAATAGTCCTGGTGTCATATAAAGATGTGGATCAAGCTCTCCAACTTTCACAAGCTTCTCAGCTTCAACAATTACGACGTCTGCCGCAGTTGCCATCAGCGGATTGAAGTTTCTTGTTGCCTGATTGTAGAAAATGTTTCCCTTTTCATCTACAATAGAGCCGAACAGCAGTGCAACATCGGCACGCAGCGCTGTTTCAAGCAGGTATTTTTTGCCTTCCACTTCGATGATTTCCTTGCCTTCTTCAACAGGTGTTCCAAGTCCGATTGGTGTCAGTACACCGCCAAGACCCGCACCGCCAGCACGAACACGTTCAGCCAGCGTTCCCTGTGGTACAAGGACAACTTCAAGTTCGCCTTCATTCATCTGGCGTCCTGTTTCCTTGTTTGTACCAACATGCGACGTGATTACCTTTTTAACCTGTTTGTTGGCTACAAGCTTGCCAAGACCCTTGTCTACAAAGCTCGTATCATTTGCGATAATTGTCAGGTCTTTCACGTTTTTCTCTACAAGTGCATCAACGATACCTTCAGGTGTACCCGTTCCCAGGAACCC
This sequence comes from uncultured Acidaminobacter sp., assembly GCA_963678925.1. Classification (GTDB taxonomy): domain Bacteria; phylum Bacillota; class Clostridia; order Peptostreptococcales; family Acidaminobacteraceae. The sequence continues at coordinate 25,166 of OY787533.1, forward strand.
TCCAATCATTAAAGTCATGCCATCCTTTACCATTGCAACAGCTTCATGTAAAGCGATTTTCTTCTTCATGTTTACCCTCCATCCTAATCGAATAGGTTTCTATATCATTCGCGTCTATATAACGCAATCTTGATGCCAACTTTTTAACAAGTAGGCTACACACCTTGCAAATACCCAATTATTTTTTTAACAAGCACCTTTAGGAACATATTTTGATTCGCTATTGGTTCTAGTTTGTATCCGTTTGGATACATATTCTAAGGCGTTTTCAACTTCACCTGTTCAAAACACGATATTTGTATCCGTTCGGATACACGCATGCTGTGTAACATCCCGAAAACACAAAAGAGGTGTATCCATTTAGATACACCTCTTTATACCATATCTTTTTAATCAAGCTTTGAAAGCGTTCTTGCATCAGCGACAGCTTCAAGGACTTCTTCATAGCTGCTACCGATCGATGCGCTTACCGCAGCATTCAGAGCACCCTCTACAAGTGGCCCGTCTGCAACGCTTACCTTGTCGGTATCTATGCCCTCCAATAGGTCAAGTGCCATTTCAGCACTCATGATGGCGCTTCCGATATCAACCAGTATAACAACACCTTCATCTGAGTTGACTCTTACGATGCCATTCATGATTGCCGCAGGATCTGTACCGATTTCCCCCTCCATAGTTCCGCCACAAGCAATGATCTGCTTATAGTCCGGCGCCATTTGAAGGGCAAGCTCTACAACACCTTCAGCAATTTTAGGGCTATGAGATACAATTACAATTCCAACCATTTTATCCCTCCTGGAACATCTCACTAAGCGACTGCAGGATAAGAACAGTTGAAGCAGCGCCCGGATCGCCATGACCCAAGCTGCGTTCTCCCAAGTAGCTTGCACGTCCTTTTGTTGCAATGATGGTTTTTGAATACTCAAAACCACCTCTGGCAGCATCCATGGAAAGCTCGAGGACCTTGGACATTTCTACGCCATCTTCTGTTTCCTTTTTGAATGTATCCAGATATGGAATCCAAACGTCAAGCATGGTCTTGCAACCTGCATCTGACTTACCGCGTTTCTTCATGCCCTCTATAGCTGCTGACAGCATTTCCGCGTAAGTCTTTACATCAATTTCCTCAACATCTTTGCACTGGTCAGCGAATTCCAGGAACGCCGTGGCATACAGCGGCCCAGATGCGCCCCCCACTGTTGTAAGCAGCGTCATACCCACAGTTTTAAAAGCATGCGTGATGTCTGTAAAAGCCGTGGTATCAAGCGTTGTTTTCACCTTCTCAAAACCCCGCTTCATATTTATGCCGTGATCAGCGTCACCAATCGCCCTGTCAAGGTCATTGAGCATTTCACTGTTTTCAATAATGGCATCAGAAATCGTACCAATAACCTGAATCACCGTATCTTTGTTTACCATATCGTCCCTGCACTTTCTATTCTACTTACAATACTGACTGGCTTAAAGCTGCTTGAAGGCTGGTGTATTTGCTGGCGCCTGAAGCAGTTCCTTCAACTCATCGTCCAGCTTCAGAAGCGTTAGAGAAAGACCTGCCATCTCAAGAGATGTCATGTAGTTGCCCAGCATTGTCTTCTCAACTTTAAGTCCTTTTTCTTCCAAGTAGTCATATACACTGTTATTGAACACATATTGCTCCATAAGTGGTGTACCACCAAGACCATTTACCATAATCGCAACTTCAGACCCTGTTTCAAGCGGCATATCTTCAAGAATCTTGTCAGCCAAGTACTCAGCAATTTCCTTTGCAGTCTTGATTTTTTCTCTATGTGTGCCCGGCTCACCATGGATGCCCAGACCCATTTCTAGCTCATCTTCAGCCAGTTCAAATCCTGGTTTGCCTGCAGCTGGTACAGTACATGGTGTCAGACTCATACCCATTGAACGCATGCTTGTATTCACCTTATTTGCAATTCGAACAACATCCTCAAGAGATTTGCCCTTATCTGCCGCTGCACCTGCAAGTTTATGTACAAATACTGTTCCTGCAATACCTCTTCTGCCTGTTGTGTACAAGCTGTCTTCAACTGCCACGTCATCATTTACGACAACCTGTCCAACCTGAATACCTTCGGCTTCTGCGAGCTCCGCTGCCATTTCAAAGTTCATGACATCACCTGAATAGTTTTTGATGACAAGTAGTACGCCTTCGCCGCCATCCACTGCCTTGATAGCTTCGAAAACCTGATCTGGTGTAGGTGATGTGAATACTTCACCCGCAACGGCACCTGAAAGCATGCCCACACCTACAAATCCGCCATGAGAAGGCTCATGACCAGAACCGCCGCCGCTCACAAGAGCAACCTTGCCTTTAACCGGTGCATCAGCTCGTACTAGAACATTGAAGCCATCAACACGCTTGAGTGATTCCGGATGCGCCTTAACGGCACCCTTTAGCATTTCGTCAACGATGTTTTCCACTTGATTGATGATTTTTTTCACTTTACTTCCCCCTATTCTAGAGATTCTATGAACGTCCTAATCGCATCAAGCACACTGTCAGCATCTGGACCATCGGCTTTCGCTGTAAATGTGGATCCTTCTGGAACCGCCAAAGCCAATACTTTCAAGATACTGTTCGCAGCTGCACTCTTACCTTTATATTCAAGCTCGACTTTCGAGTCGTACTTGCCGGTCAAACTGACGAGCTGGCCCGCTGGACGTGCATGCAGACCGCCTTTATGCCTTATGTGTATATCTACTGATTTCATACAATCACCCCTTGTCTTATAGCCAGTTCATTTCCTCTTTGAACTTTTCCTTCATATAATAGCGCACTGCGCTCAATATCTCTGTTCTTGTTTTTGTATCATTTAAAAGGGCAGTCGCATTTCCATTCTGCCTTTCTTCATTCAGCTTCTCCAAAATATACCGCGCGGTATTGGCCCGACTTGGACTCACTGAGAATTTTTTCAGTCCCATTTCCTGAAGAATCGGAATGGCCATCGGGTTTGAAGCCATCTCCCCGCAAACAGATACATCAATACCCTCAGTAAGAGCTGCTTGTATGGTCCTTTCAACAAGCATAAGGACCGCGGGTTCAAAATAGGAGTATAAATATGCAACATTCTGGTTCATCCGGTCTGCAGCCATGGTGTACTGTGTCAGGTCATTGGTTCCGATGCTGAAGAAGTCAACTTCCTTGGCAAAGGCTTCCGCCTGCATGGCCGCCGACGGTACTTCAATCATAATGCCGATATTTATGTTCCGGTCATAAGGTATGTTTTCCTCATCCAGCGATGTCATGATGTCCTTCAAGACTGCCTTTGCATGTCTGAGCTCTTCAAGTGTTGCAATCATGGGAAACATGATCCGTGCATTTCCCAAGGCACTCGCCCTGAGTATGGCACGAAGCTGGGCCTTGAAAATATCCATATGCGTATTCAGACACATGCGTATCGCCCGGTAGCCCAGGAATGGGTTTTCTTCCCTTGGCAATGCCAAGTACGGCAGTTCCTTGTCACCGCCTATATCGACAGTACGGATTGTCACAGGTCTATTTCCAAATGCGCCAAGCACCTTTTTGTAAGCTTCAAACTGGTCATCTTCAGAGGGCATCTCACTTGATTTCATAAAGAGAAATTCTGTTCTGAACAGCCCTACACCACTTGCATTGGCTTCTGCCGCCTTCTTCAAATCACCCAAATTGCCTAGATTTACATGAATTTGTTTCAGGCAGGCATCGTCTTTTACTGCCGTCAATTTTTGCGCAAATTTTTCATACAAGAGACTGCTGTCATCGAATGCACGGCTTTCCACATCCGTCGGATTGACGGAGAGCTTTCCCACAACTGCATCCATAAGGACCAAGGCACCCGGCTGAAGATTCCTGTCAAATTCTGTAACAATCATTGGAATTCCAAGTGATTTGCTCATGATCGCCGCATGTGATGTCTCGCCACCGGTTTTGGTGACAATCCCCTTCAGTTTGTCCGTATCCATTGAAGCCAGTTGAGAAGGTGTCAGCTCCTCTGTGAAAAGTATGAAATCATGGTTGTTTTGATTTTCACCTGATCCCCGATTTTCACCGTTACGCTCTTTTACCAGCTGCATCAGCAGGCTGGTTTTCAGGTCCCTCAAATCCGAACAGCGCTCATTCATATATGCATTATCCATTTCCGAAAACGTCTTGATCCATTCATCAAATATGTCAGCTGTCGCTTCGTTGGCAGAAGCGCCACAGGATAGCTTTTCGAAAATAGCATCTGTTAAGGCTTCATCCTCCATCAGCATTATGTGAACTTCAAGTATGCTTTCCGTGACTGCATCAGCACGATTTCGCGCGTCGGCCACCAGGTCGCGCAGTCTGCTTTTCACATGTCCAATGCCCTTGGTAAGAAGAGTTGATTCCGCTTCTATGCTTAAGACCTCGTCCGGCATGATAAGGGCGATTTCGTTTTCAACTTCTACGCGAGCATAGCCCCTTGCATAGCCCTTTACTATAGGTTTCATATTTTCACCTCCACTCACGAATTAATAACGCAAGTGCCGTGCCAAATAAATTCCCAAATCGGACTTTTATGCATAAAAACTAGCAATTATCGTTAAAAACACACATTTTACCTTATTTAAGCAAGGGTAAAATTTTGTGCATGTACTGTCTGAAACAGTTGGATTTTGGAAAACGCATCCTAAGATCAATGTGTATTCAATACCTTATTACAGATAATTCTGATAATTATTAGCCATATTTTTTTCCGAACCTTGATAATTTTTATCAACCTTTGCAAACTTATAAACAATGACCCCGTTCAATAAAATAGGACTGGAAGCCACCTTTTTTTAAGATGTGCGATTTCCAGTCCCAGTTCAATCAAACTCGGTCTCTTACCTTCTTTTCAAGTGCTGTTATGTGCATATTACCTTTGAATCGTCATTGGCTACTCTTCCACAAGACCATACTTTTTAGCCTTGAGCCCGACGGTGCGATGTGTAATACCAAGAGCCTTGCCTGCCTTATTATAGCTGCCGTGTATGCGAAGCGCCTCTTTTATGATTTCCTTCTCATAGGCTTCCAGTGGCAGAATATCTCCTTTTACAAGTCTGATAAGTCCGCGAACGCGTTCAATTCTTGAAATGGTCGACGGAAGAACCTCACGTGTGATCACCTGACCCTCTGAAAGTGTCACCGCACGAATGAGAGTGTTTTCGAGCTCACGGATATTCCCAGGCCAAGTGTACATTTCCAGCATATCGACGACATCAGGATGCAGGGATTTTCTTTCTTCATGTTCTCGATCCGCGATTTTTTCAAGAAAATGCTCCACCAGGAGGGGAATATCTCCCAAACGTTCCCGAAGTGGGGGCAGATGAATTGGTATGACATTGAGACGGTAGAATAAATCCTCCCGGAAAGTCTTCTCCTCAACCATAGCTGCCAGGTTCTTATTTGTTGCAGCTATTACGCGAACATCAACAGGAATCGACTGTGTTCCGCCTACGCGGTCCACTTCAAACTCCTGCAGGACGCGCAGCAGCTTGACTTGAATCTGCAGGGGCACCTCACCAATCTCATCCAGAAAAATAGTCCCACCATGGGCTTGTTCAAATTTACCAATGCGCTTATTGATCGCTCCAGTAAAGGATCCCTTCTCATGTCCAAAGAGTTCACTTTCTATGAGTGCTTCAGGAATCGCCGCGCAGTTCACACGCACAAAAGGCCCCTTGCTCCTCGGACTCGCCTCATGTATGGCTTTGGCAAAAAGCTCCTTGCCAGTCCCACTCTCACCAGTCACCAGAACCGTTGTAGACGTCATAGCCACACGTGATGCGACACTCAGGGCTTCGTGCATGGTCCGACTTTCACCAACCAATGTTTTAAAGGCCGTATGCAGGGGCGTTGCCATTTCCAACTTTTTCTCCAGGCGCTCAACTTTCTGGGTTGCCGCATCCAGCTTTTCAATGAGTTCGCGCATGCTGCTGAGTTCCTTAAAAATGCCGATGACCCCTGTGAAGAGGTCTTCACGGTCAAGTCCAGAGATGCTGACCGCCAGTTTCCTGTCCTGGTCTGATTTTATGATTTTATTGCTCACATAAACACGATTCTCAACTGCATTGACTATGTCTTTGAATACATTCGCATCTACAAGCTTGCCAATTTGGTCATCCCCCATCCCGAAAAGGAGCTTTGCCCGCTCGTTGGCGTATTGGAGACTGCAGCTGCTGTCCACTATGACAACACCATCGGATAATTGATCAAGTACCATACCGAGCCTTGCACGAACAGCTTTCACATCGGTAAGCTCGTTATCCAGACTCACCAGTGCCGTCACGTCGCTGAGCATGATCATTGTTCCTTTTCCAGACTGCAGCTGAACGGTCTTCTTGGAGCATTCCAAATTGCGGCCATCGACCTCAATGCGCACAGATTCACTGTTTTCCAGATGCATGAGCGCCGAAAATGTCTTGGAATCGAAGCATACCGCCAGCGTATTACCAATGATGTTGTCTCGTGACATGCCTATTAGTCTTTCCGCATAGGCATTGGCGAGAACCACAACATCGTTTTTGTCTAAGTAAATTACACCATCGCCCATTTGATCAATGATGAATTCAGAGCGCTGCTGATGCGCTTCAAGGACTGCATCGAAGCTTTCAAGATCCGTTATGCGAAGATTGTCTTCACTGACAAACAGCTTCTCCATGGCTGCCATGGCCTCATTAGCTCTATGTCCTTCAATAATGAGCTCTATTTCATCCTGATTCTTTATTTTCAAATAGTTCAGCGCCAGCATACTCGTTGCCGGTACACTCGTACTGCCCTTTCTAATAAATATTTCAGCATTGAATTCCTTGTTGATATTGCCGGCAGCACCTGATATGAGTGCCGCGGTTCTGGCGTGAACGCCTTTTTCAATCTGTACCTTTATTTGCTTATGCACCGTATCCCCTCCATCAATTCCTGCCATATATACTTGCAAAAATCGAGCCAACTTGTTCTGCACCACCTGCAGCGAGCCAGTTTATTGCGAACCGACGCAGGGTATATTGCTCTCTTCCATTATACGCCATTTAACTGGCTAAACCTGGATAAGTTTTATACGCAATATGTAAATTTAATAAGAATTCAGAAAATATCATTTGCTTTTATTGAAAAACATTATATTATAGAGCATGCAGACATTATTTTATAAAAATATTTTGTCTAATTTTGTCGAAATGTTATAATGGATTTAGTTATGAGAGCCTATAAACTATAGCTACTTAAGTTTGCTCTACTTGATGATCTCATAACAGTTGCTGTTTGTTTAATAACGTGTATGAAGTTCGGGTGTATAAATATATGTATTTGAAATATCTGAAAAAATCTTGGGGGCTTTGGCTCCTGTTCGCTTTTAATCTTCTTTTTGTAATTATTGATAAGAACATCAAATCAGGTCATCTTGCAATAATCAATGTCTTCTTCTTAATACTGATTATTGCACTCTACTATTTAAATGGTCGATCAGACTCGCTGCAGTCAGATTTACTCCTGATTGACCCGCTTACAAAGCTGCCTAATAAATATGGTCTTGAAAGCTACTTCAAATCCATGCCTGCTGATGGCAAGTTTGGGCTGATTACACTTGATATTGATGATTTCAAAAAAATCAATGACCGCTACGGACATAAAATGGGTGACAGCATTCTGATCAACCTGTCTCAGCGCATGATTTCGGCATGCCCAGACAATGCGTTTATTTGTCGTTCCTATGGAGATGAGTTTACGATTGTTTTTCCGATTAGCGATACGGACGACGCACTCTCTTTCGCAGAAACCCTGTTCAGCACCATTAAGAGTTTTCTGCGTGATAGCGCAGTTATAACCCTGTCTAACCTGAGCATGGGCATAGCACTTTATCCAATGCACGCTTCATCGTTTCAGGATTTATACAAGTTCGCAGACTACGCACTTTACTATAGAAAGCACGAGGAGGGCAAAAATGGCTATACCCTCTTCTCTCAGGACATCTACACAAGCGCACTGGAGGACGAACTCCTGGCTCAGGAATTCAGCCGGGCAATGGAGCGGGATGAAATCCTTCTGACTTTCCAGCCGCAAATTCACTCTGAGTCCATGAAAATCGTTGGTGCAGAGGTACTGACACGCTGGAAGCATCCACGTTACGGACTCATCTATCCAGATAAGTTCTTGCCGATTGCTGAGAAGAACAACCTGCTGCGCAAACTGGACTTCTACGTCTTCCAGCAGGCCTGCCGACAGATGAGAGCATGGGAGGGCGAAGCCTTCTATCCTATTTCGCTTTCTGTAAACATGTCTACTTCAACCATTTGCGACCGAGATATATCAAAAATTTTGAGAGACATCATTGAAATTGAAGGGATCAATCCCTCCAATATGATCATTGAAATGACAGAGGAGCTTGGCTTGACGGACTTCAATCTGACAAAGGATGTTCTTGAGCAGATTCGTGCGCTCGGTATTCGCATTGCACTGGATGACTTCGGCAAAGGCTACTCATCGCTTATTTATCTGGAAAAGATTCCTATCAATGTTCTGAAAATCGACAAAGAGTTCATTACGGATATTGATACGAACGCCAATGCAAGACTGGTCTACAAGACCATTAGTGAACTGGCGCATCATCTGAAACTCAAAGTGGTCTCTGAAGGTATTGAAACTGAGAACCAACTCAACACCCTCATGGACATTTCACACTCAGTCATGCAGGGTTATCATTTTAGTAAGCCGCTCACACTGGAGCAGTTTAACAGCTTTATGGTTGCCAGTTCCTCAGGTGAACCTAACGTCGAGGCCCTTGCAACACTCGCACAGTGCATTTGATGCACATAATAAAAAGACCTAGAAAGGCGCCGGATTAAATCATAATCCGGCGCCTTTTTTATTGTTGAATTCTCATTTATTTGTGCTTACATCCTATTCAAATGAAAAATTTCCGTTCTCAAAGACCACGATTTCAGAACCATCTGCCTTTATGCCGATAATTTCAAGATCTTCAGTACCTACCATGAAATCAACATGTGTCAGGGATTCATTTGCACCCGCTTCCTTAAGCGCAGCTTCATCCATCTCATCTCCGCCCTCAACACAAATCGGATAGGCTTTTCCAAGTGCGAAGTGGCAAGAAGCATTCTCGTCAAACAGTGTGTTGTAGAAAAGAATCTTCTGGTTTGAAATAGGGGAATCGTATGGAACAAGGGCTACTTCGCCCAGACGCTTTGCACCCTCATCTGTATCGAGCAATTCCTTCAGGGTATCATAGCCCCCTTCAGCAGTAAAATCTACCACAAGGCCGTCTTTGAATGTCAGGCTGAAGTTTTCAATCAAATTGCCATTGTGATTAAGAGGCATAGAGCTCACAAGCTTGCCGTTGACACCTTCACGATGCGGCAATGTGAAGACTTCCTCGGTTGGCATATTGGCTACAAAGCGGTATCCGTCAGCCGAATCGTCTCCCCCGCCGAACCAGATATGCGCCTTTGGCAGTTCCACGTATACATCTGTTCCCAAACTGTTCTTATACCTTAATGCCTTAAAATTATGATCATTGAGGAAGGACAATCTCTTATTCAGATTCTCCTGATGTGCTTCCCAGGATTTCACCGGATCTTCCTGATCGACCCTTACCGCCTTAAAAATCGCATCCCAGAGCTTGGCAACAGCTTCTTCTTCAGTAGACTCAGGGAAAACCTTTTTTGCCCAAGGCACCGTTGGAATTGAAGCGACGCACCATACATTCTTATTGGACATGAGTCTTGAGCGATAAGCAGTAAGCGCTGTACTCATGACTTTATTCTGGCGTGCAATCTTCTTAGGATCCACATCTTTCATAAGTTCTGGATCAGAAGCTGCTATTCTCAGAAATGCAGCGCCCTTCTTAGCGTAACCTTCCAAATACGGCACGACCCACTCAGGCACTTCATCAAAAACTTCATCCGCCGCTTTAGTAAAACGAATTTTTTCGGAAATCTCATCCAGCCATCGTATAATTACTTCCTTGGCACCTGCGTCATAAGCCTTTTCACTTACAATTCTTGCAAACTCAGCGCATTCAATTGGTGATGTAACTACGAGCAGCTGATTTTTTTGGATATTAATCCCTGTACGAACTAATAAATCTGCATATTTTTCAAGCATTATTCTTTCCAAAATAATTCCTCCTGTTCTCTTTATATTGTAAATTATACCTAACATTAAATATTTTTTATAGCCCCAATGCCTTCAAAACAGCAAACATTACGAAATTTTTAGAAAATATCAAAAAATGCCTTGATTTATCAGGCATCACCATGTATAATTATGCTAACTTTTCGATATTTATTCTAAGGAGGTGTCAAATGCACGCATTAAAACTGGAACATCAATATTTCATATCCAGCAATCCCGATGATATTAACCTAGGTGATGTATGTCGGCTGCTGTGGGGTGTGCATTGGGCTGCCAACAGGCCGGAGCACATTATCAAAAAATCTATCGACAACGCAAAATGCTTTGGTATCTTTGATGGCTATAAGCAAATCGGCTTTGCACGTGTCATTACCGATTATGCAACCTTCGCATATGTAAGTGACGTAGTCATAGACGGACATTATCGTGGACAAAAGCTGGGCTACTGGCTGATTACACACATTCTTAACCATCATGAGTTCGCACTTGTAAAACAATGGCGTCTTAAAACGACCTATGCGCATAAGTTTTACAAGAAAGTTGGCTTCAAGCCGCTTTCCCACCCTGACAAGTTCCTTGAAATCATCAAGGAAGACTAGGCCCATATACGCGGTCATTGACAACATTAGAAATGGGACTGCCCTGATACCATACCGGTGTCTTGGCAGTCCCTTTTAATTTCCAGCCTAGGCCTTTTGGTTTTCAGGCAGATTTCTTTCTGTTCCAAACCACACGCGTTCAAAGTTGTCCTCAACATACCGAGAAAGAGTGTATATCAAGTCAGAAAGCCTATTGACGTATATGAGGACCTGATCATTAATCGATTCTGTATGAATGAGGGTCACAATGTGTCGTTCAGCACGTCTGCAAACCGTACGTGCAAGATGCAGATAGGCACTTGCCAAGTTATCCCCCGGAATGATGAAATAGTCCGGCGTGTCAAAATACTGTAGATAGTAATCTATGGTGTTCTCCAGGAATTCAACATCTGCCTCTTCAATATGGGTAATCAGGATGCTTGTGTCTTCAGTCGCAAGCTCAGCGCCCACATCAAATAATTTACGCTGAATGCCGTGAATCAGGTCCTGAATTTTTTCATCTTCAATGTAATGCTTTGCAATTCCCAGCGCCGAGTTCAACTCGTCTATGGTGCCATAGGCTTCAACCCTTATATCATCCTTATAGACATTTTTCGTATCGTATAGGCTGGTCTTGCCTTTGTCGCCAGTTCGTGTATATACAACCATTTCTTCAGGTTTTCTATTGTCCTTCATCCTAGTGCCTCCTTGTCTGAATCCTTATAGGTTCATCTGAAATCTTCGAGGTACGCAGGAACACGCTTAATTATTTCTATATGCTCTGTGGTGAGACTGCAGGCATAAGCGAGCACTTCAACACCACGCTGCGAAACCTCGAGCAATGTGCTTGAAAATTCAGGATCGAGCGCCCAATTGGGACGCATGGCCTTTGCATCATTGAATTGCAGAACAAAGACGACAATTCCGCGGTGCCCCAGCTCAACTGCGTCTCTAAGCTCACTCAAATGCTTTACGCCGCGCTTTGTCGGCGCTCCGGGAAAATGTCCTTCATTTTCAATTTCAAGCGTTACGCCCTTCACTTCCATATATACCGTTTTACCCTCGGTATCTATCATTTTGAAATCAAATCGCGAGTTTCCAAAGGTCTTCTCACGCTGAACGGCTTCAGCACCATAAACCTCTTCAATGACATTCAACTTAATCGCTTCCTCCACCAGATCATTGGGAAGCTGCGAGTCCACCGAAAACCAGGCGCCGTCTTTTTCAATCAGTCTCAAAGAATATTTTGTTTTCCTGTTCTCGTCATCGTGATAGCTAACAGCAACACGCACCCCCTCTATGGTGAGCTCAGAGAGTCTGCTCGTATTGGGTACGTGTGCCATAACACGCTTTCCATCTACCATAACCTCAGCTAGAAAACGGTTGGGACGACGTAAAAATGTTCCAAGAATCAGTTCAGATTTATATTTCATTGTGTACCCTTTCAGTGTATATTGACATTATACCACATTGGTGCTAAAATAAACTTGTAATCATTACAGTTCTATTATACTTTTAAATTGAATTTTGTCACGGATTTTCCATTCGGCTGGAAAGACATACACTGCCTCCGAATCGCATTTACGCTTCAATATTCTATTCACGGGTATAATGGATGAAAGGAGGTCAATATGCATAGGAAAGAAATAGATATTCCGACTTATCTGACAGAGCACGGCATTAAGGCGTCATATCAGAGAATACGTATTTTAAAGTATTTTCAGGAACACTTGACCCATCCGACTGTGAACGATATCTACGAAGAGCTTCTTCCCGATATTCCGACACTTTCAAAGACAACCGTGTACAATACGCTAAACCTCTTTGTTGAAAAGAACATTCTGGATGTAATTCTTATTGAAGAAAATGAAGCGCGGTATGACTGGGCAATGCAGACCCACGGGCATTTCAAATGCGTAAAATGCGGTCAGGTATTTGACCTCGACGTCAATCTTGAACCATCCAGCATTCCTGGACTTAGAGGCTACGAAATCAAGGAACAGCATATTTACATTAAAGGTGTATGTCTGAAGTGTCAAAATCCAGAATCCGTACACTAAAAACTATCGAGCTACCCAGTAGCTCTTTTTTTTTGCTTTCCAATACCTATATTGAGCGTTCCATATAATAGGACGGCCCAAAATCAGGATCATCTATTTCATGCAGGACCACATACCCCATTTTTTCATAGAAGCACTTTGCAGTCACACTGGCATGCATATGGAGTTTTTCAAGGCCTCGTGCCTGGGCTTCTGCTTCAAGGGTTTCAAGCAGGCGTTTACCATACCCTCGCCCTTGACAGTCCGCGCTTATGAAAAGTGCCTGAATTTCAGACCCACACAGGGAAATGGTACCAAGCATGACTTTCTCACCTGCCACGCCAGTCTCTTCCTCAATCACCCAAGTCACCTTTTCATTCATCTTATTTCGTATATTCTCACAACAGTAATATGCCTTCATGAAATCGATGACGTGTTCTGTGTAATCCGCACTGTTCGATACCACAAGCACTTCCTGTATGAGTATTTCGAGCACCTCTGCATCTTTCAGTTCAGCGCGTCTGATATGATACTTAGTCAATGGATCTGTCATTTGGCATGCTCCTTCTATTTAAGCTTTGATTTCTTTTTACCTTATAAATTACTATTCTACATAAAATACGCGCTGACCTTTTTAGGCACGTGAATTTAGTGTACGCGTCTGTATAGTGTCAACTTGATGGCAATCTAAAAGGGTATTGCATCATGCAATACCCTTTTTTTGACTAAGTTTATTATGTTATTATGCTCAATAATCCTATTCAGCAATCTGCTCTGGGTTTTTAAAACCCATGTGGTGCATGATTTCAGCCGCGCGTTCCTTCGTGCTTCCCGAAACAACCTTATACTGAATATTCTCCGACTCCAGAAAAGTCAAAATGGCCTTATCAACTGCTTTGGCGATTTCTTCGTCCTGCCATCTCACACCATCCTGCTCGTAGCCGAATTCTCTCGGCAGGTAAATGATTTCGTCATATCTTGAAATATCCTCAAGTGCCAATATGTACAGATCTTTAAGTATTTCAATTTCCTTTTGCGTGCGCTTCTTGTCACCAAGCATGAATCTGCCGTAGATGTATGGAACAAATGTAGCATAATCCGTAAGCGCATAATCGAAGCCACTCAGCTTGTCTTCAATTCTTTTCTGGCCCAGATAGATGCCATACTGTTCTGAAATACTCTCTATCATGCCTTTGTCTCTCAGATAATCTGTAGAATACTCAAAAGCATACCCAACATTAAGTCCCATGATTTTCATATCAACATATAGCTGTTGAATCAGGGTCGTTTTTCCGCATCTTGGTCCACCAAGTACTGCAATACGCGTAGTCATTGTTTTCACTCCATCATTTTTATTTAAATGCCTTCCGAACACACCCGGAAGCACCACCAGTCTTCTTCGACAAATTCCAGTATAATATCAACACAGGCAAAAAACAAGGCTTAGCAGGTATTTTCTATCTGCCAAGCCCTGATTCCTCTGTTTTTATGTTTTCTTACATTATAATACATTTGGATTGCCGCACTGGAATCGCACACACATATCAGGTCCCAACGCGTCACGCCACTATTGGCTACAGGCTGTTGATGCGCTCAATTACGGCCTGCGTGATTTCATCTGTCGATGAAGCCTTTTCACTCGCCGAAGCGATATCAGACGTTCTCATGCCACTCTCAAGCACCTGTGCAACTGCCGTCTCCATAGCTTCTGCTATTTCATCGTGCTGTCCTGTATAACGGATCAGCATAGCTGCTGAAAGAATTGCAGCAATAGGATTCGCCTTGCCCTGACCTGCAATCTCAGGCGCAGATCCATGAACAGGCTCGTAAAGCCCAATTCTATCAGCGCCAAGACTTGCCGAAGGCAGTAGACCGATAGAACCTGTAATCGCCCCCGCTTCGTCGGAAAGAATGTCTCCAAACATGTTGGCTGTCAAGACGACATCGAACTGTGACGGATCGATAATCAGCTGCATTGCTGCGTTGTCAACATACATGTGGTTTACCTCAACATCTGGATAATCCTTTGCAATGCGATTAACGACTTCTCGCCACATGCGCGAGCTGCGAAGGACATTGGCCTTGTCCACGCTTGTAACTTTCTTTCTTCTTCCGCGTGCAGCTTCAAAAGCAAGTACTGCAACACGCTCTATTTCCTGTTCTGAGTACGCTTTTTCATCAAAAGCCATTTTAATGCCAGAACGGATTTTTTCGCCTTTGTCTCCAAAATAGATTCCGCCTGTCAGTTCTCTGACAATATGAATATCAATACCACCCTCAACAATTTCCTTTTTAAGAGGAGAATTGTCACTCAGGGCGCTGTAAATCTTAGCTGGTCTGATGTTAGCAAATGTGCCAAGTGCCTTTCTAAGTTGCAGCAGGCCTGTTTCAGGACGAATTTCAGGCGCCACGCCATCCCATTTAGGACCACCAACAGCACCCAGCAGAACAGCATCTGCACCCGTACAGATATTTAGTGTATCGGCTGGAAATGGAACGCCGGACTTGTCGATTGCCGCACCACCGATATCGCCGTATTGAAACTCAAAATTCACATTGTATTTTTCAGCCACAGCCTTTGTCACTTCAATTGCTGCGCGTGTTACTTCAGGTCCTATGCCGTCACCTGGCAAAACTGCTATCTTCATGATTATTGCCCCCTCGATTTAAGTCTGTTCAGCAAGCCGCCCATTTCCACCATTTCAATCATAAATGGCGGGAGTGGTTCCGCTTCATACTTTTTCCCAGTTGTCTCATTGATGATTTCACCGGATATGACGTCAACTTCAAATTGGTCTCCGGCATTTGACTCATCCACCGCTTCAGGACAAATCATAATCGGCATCCCGATATTGAATGAATTTCTAAAGAAGATTCTTGCAAACGATTTGGCAATTACACATTTAACACCAGCTGTCTTAATGGACAATGGCGCGTGTTCCCTTGAGGAACCACAGCCAAAGTTTTCTCCGGCAAGAATGACATCGCCCGCTTCAACACTTCCTGCAAACGCCATGTCGATGTCTTCCATGCAGTGCTCTGCCAACTCCTCTGCAGAAGATGTATTCAGATATCTGGCAGGTATGATGACATCTGTGTCTATATGGTCTCCGTATTTGAATGCCTTACCCATCATACTACCTCCTTGGGATGTGTAATTTTGCCTGTTACAGCTGATGCAGCCGCTACTGCAGGACTTGCCAGATATACTTCAGACTCAGGGTGGCCCATACGTCCAACAAAGTTTCTATTTGTTGTCGCCACAGCGCGTTCCCCTTTAGCAAGGATGCCCATATGTCCGCCAAGGCAAGGGCCGCATGTCGGTGTACTCACCACTGCGCCAGCCTTCACGAAAGTCTGAACAAGCCCCTCTTCAATCGCCTGAAGATAAATGTTCTGTGTACCAGGAATAATGATCGTACGAACGCCTACCTTTACAGGCGCCTTCTCGAAGATTGCTGCTGCCGCTCTTAAATCTTCAATTCTTCCGTTAGTACATGAACCGATTACCACCTGATCGATTTCAATTTCTGGTATCTGGTCAAAAGTGCGTGTATTAGAAGGAAGACTTGGGAACGCAACTACCGGTTCAACCTCAGAAAGGTTGATTTCAATCGTTTGATCATAAGCTGCATCTGCGTCGGCCTCAAATACCGTACTCGCTCTCTTCCCTCTATTTTCAACGTATTCTTTTGTCTTTGCATCGACTTGGAAAATGCCGTTCTTGGCACCTGCTTCAATTGCCATGTTGGCCATTGCAAATCGGTCGTCCATAGAAAGTGTGGAAAGTCCCGCACCTGTAAACTCCATTGACTTGTATCTTGCGCCGTCAACGCCAATCTGACCAATAATATGAAGAATAACGTCCTTGCCGCTTACCCACTCATTCAAGGAACCCGTCAGTTCAAACTTGATAGCTTCTGGAACCCTGAACCAGGTTTTACCCGATGCCATACCTGCAGCCATGTCTGTAGATCCGACACCTGTAGAAAATGCGCCAAGCGCGCCGTAGGTACACGTATGGGAGTCAGCTCCAATAACCGCATCGCCCGGTACAACCAGGCCCTGCTCAGGCAGCAGACAGTGCTCGATTCCCATTTGTCCTACTTCAAAGTAGTTTTCTATGGACTGCTCCTTCACGAAGTTTCGAACCATTTGGCATTGCTGTGCAGTCTTAATGTCTTTGTTCGGTGTGAAATGGTCTGGCACGATAACGATTTTGCTCTGATCGTGGACCATTTCAAGACCATGCTTACGCATTTCATCTATTGCAACCGGTGTCGTGATGTCATTTCCAAGCACTACATCCAGTTCGATTTCAACATATTGCCCCGCTTTAACTTCATCAAGCCCGGCCTTCGATGCCAAAATTTTCTGTGTCATAGTCATCCCCATTGGACTTGCCCTCCTTTTCGTCTGTAATACTTTGATTGATTGCGTCAATGAATGCTTCGATACTTGATTCGAGGATATCTGTACTGATGCCCCTGCCTCTGTAAATGCTGCCGCCAATTTCAACGACTACTGCAGCTTCGCCCTGAGCATCTTCGCCCTCTGTGATGGCATGCAACTGATAGTCGACCAGACGCGTTTCCATTTCCATGATATTCTCAATTGCTGAAAATGCCGCATCAACAGGACCGTCACCCTTAGAAGCTTCTTCAATGTGCTCACCGTTCCTGATCAGTCTGACAAGTGCTGTAGACGTCATTCCAAGACCTTGACTGATCATATAGGATTCAAGCTTCACATGATCCGGATCCGGTTCGCGTTCACCGATGATCAGAGACTCAATATCTCTGTCGTAGATGGTTTTCTTCGCATCTGCCAGTGCTTTAAACTTGGAAAACAAGTCATCGACCTTCTCTTTGGAGAACTCATAGCCAAGAGACTGAAGCTTGTCGACAAAAGCGTGGCGACCAGAGTGCTTGCCAAGTACCATCTTTGTATCTTTAAGTCCTACGGACTCAGGTGTCATGATTTCATATGTGCTTCTGTTTGCCAGCATACCGTGCTGGTGGATGCCTGACTCATGTGCAAAAGCATTTGCTCCGACAATCGCCTTGTTTGGCTGTACGTAAACACCTGTAATGCTTGAAAGCAATTGGCTCGAACGCATAATTTCTTCAGTGTTGATGTTTGTTTCGAAGCCCATTTGGTCTCTTCTGGTGTGAAGTGCCATAACCACTTCTTCAAGTGCCGCGTTGCCAGCACGTTCACCAATACCATTGATTGTACATTCAAGCTGTGTTACGCCTGCTTCTGTAGCAGCAAGTGTATTTGCAACTGCAAGACCAAGATCGTTGTGACAGTGCACTGACCATTCTGCCTTGTGATCGTATTTCATGTTCTCACGCACTTTTCTGATGAAGGCTGCAAACTCACTAGGAATTGCATAACCTACTGTATCAGGCAGGTTCAATACTGTCGCACCCGCTTCAATCACCGCATCGAATATGACTGAAAGGAACTCAGGATTGCTTCGTGTGCCGTCCTCTGCAGAAAATTCAATGTCAAAACATTTTGCCTTGGCATACTTCACAGCCTCTACTGCTTGTCTTACAACCGCATCCGGTGCCATTTTAAGCTTGTGCTCCATATGGATGTCACTTGTTGCGATGAAGGTGTGAATTCTTGGCTTCTCAGAATATTTGACCGCTTCATAAGCCCTGTCTATATCTTTTTCAAGTGCTCTTGCAAGACTTGCAACCGATGCATTCTTGATTGTCTGTGCAACCGTCTTTACCGATTCAAAGTCACCAGGAGATGCAATGGCAAATCCAGCCTCAATTACATCAACACCCAGTCGCTCCAGTTGTCTTGCCATTTGTATTTTTTCATTAAGTCTCATACTGCAGCCCGGAGACTGCTCGCCGTCTCTTAAAGTCGTATCAAATATTTTGATTTGTTTTGACATGTTACCCGCCGCCTTTCATAACTTGCTCATACTCAGCATCTCATTCTCATTCTCTATTGTCTGATTCTTCTGTCTTTTCTCTGTAATTTTGCTTTTATAATCCTGCAGGTCAACTTCAACAGGTGTCCGGACATCTGTCAAAGTTTCTAGCTGCCACTGCACATTTGTGCATTAAAAAAACCTCGTCCTTATAAATATTAAGGACGAGGTTATAGTTCCCGCGGTACCACCTTAAGTTACCCATAGCATAACTATGAGTCTCTCGGTACACTCCACTTCGGAAGTGCAGGCCGATAATGAGGCCATCCATACACCCTTACTA
This sequence comes from uncultured Acidaminobacter sp., assembly GCA_963678925.1. Lineage (GTDB taxonomy): Bacteria > Bacillota > Clostridia > Peptostreptococcales > Acidaminobacteraceae. Next base: position 44,169 of record OY787533.1, read on the forward strand.
AAATTCAGGCTGTCTGCTCCGGAATGAGTAGACTGTCGCGTGCTCGACCGGTTCTCACCAACCACCGGCTCTCTGAACTCAACAACTGCAACGGTCGCGTTCCATCATTGCGTTTGCGCTATCGTTTTTTTCTTACGATGTTGAGAGTTATTCTAGCAAAGTATTTCCGACCCGTCAACACTATTTGTTAAAAAAAATTAAAATTTCTCAATTTACGCAATTCTCTTGAACACTGCTATTTTTTTTGGAGTTCAAAAGCATCGAGCAATTCCACCTGTAAATATAAATTGTATATTTTTTTGTACAATTTAGATTGACGTTTGTATTTTTATTCTGCTACAATGGGTGTTAAAATATTCTAACATTTTACAAAGTCCCATTCACGGGACAAATTCATGAAAGGAGGACATGATGACATGCAAGCAGCCAATTATATCGTAAAATGCCTTGAAGAACATGGCGTTGATACGATTTTCGGTTACCCAGGAGGCGCGGTTTTACCGCTCTACGAAGCACTCCGTAAATCCAATATCACTCATTATTTATCCAGTCACGAGCAATGCGTTGTCCATTCAGCAAGTGGATACGCAAGAGCAAAGGAGAAAGCAGGTGTCTGCATCGTCACATCAGGTCCTGGTGCAACGAATGCACTGACCGGCATAGCAACAGCTTATGCCGACTCCATACCACTGGTTGTAATTTCGGGTCAGGTGCCTACATACGCTATTGGGAAAGATGTATTTCAGGAAGCGGATATCATAGGTGCCTCAGAACCCTTTACAAAGCACAATTTTTTAGTCCAAAGCGCCAATGAGCTCCCAGAAATCCTGCGCCGTGCCTTCCATATTGCACAGACAGGTAGACCGGGTCCTGTACTCATCGATATACCTTCCGATATTCAGAAAAACATGATTTCTTCGGCAGCGATGAACCTTGGAAAGCTGGACATACCGGGTTATAAGCCAGTCAAAAACGGCCATCCTAAGCAAATCAGGAAGGCGCTTCACATTCTTCAGACGAGCCGAAAGCCCCTGATTGTTGCTGGAGGCGGCATTATGCGTGCAAAGGCGACAAAGAACCTGCTTGAGTTCGTAGAAAAATCTGCGATTCCTGTGGTTCATACCATGATGGGAAAAGGCGCTATTCCAGAAGACAGCCCCTTTGCCCTTGGCATGATCGGCGGACACGGTCACAGCCTTGCACGACAGGCAATCAAAGAGGCCGATGCCATCATGATTATCGGTGCGAGAATCTCAAACCGGGCTGTGATCGGTCTGGACCTTGAACACAAGGATAAGAGCATTATCCATATCGACGTTGATCCGGCTGAGGTTGGCAAAAACCTGAATACACATATTCCGGTGGTTGGTGACGCAACACGGATTCTTGATGAGCTGACTGAGCGAACAGATCAGTGTACGGGTCCAAAATGGTTCGACAGTCTGGAAAATGAAGACCTCAGCACAATCATGAGTGACCAGTTCAATCCTGTTAATATCATGAAGGCACTCGATGCCGGCATTAGAGACAACGCCATTATTACAACCGATGTCGGACAGCACCAGATTTGGGCAGCACGACATCTGCCGGTTCATGGCACGAGACAGTTTTTCACCTCAGGTGGACTGGGTACCATGGGCTACGGACTGCCTTCAGCAATCGGCGCTGCGGTCGCACAGGGCAAGGACAATCAAGTTGTCTGTATTACCGGTGACGGCAGTATCCAGATGACACTCTCAGAGCTTGGTATTGCCAAAGGCACGGGATGTCCAATCCTGTTCATATTGCTTAACAACAGCCGCCTTGGCATGGTTCGCGAGCTACAGGATAAGGCCTACGGTTCAGATTCATATTTCGGTATTAATCTGGACAACAATCCCGATTTCTGCAAAATTGCAGACGCATACGGCCTTAAGCAATACAAAACAGCAACACTCAGTGAGTTCAGCGACGCACTTGATGCCTACTCAAAGAGTCCAGAAGCGACTTTGATTGAATGTATCATAGCGCCTGAAATGAATACAATATGGGGGTGAACACGATGAGACAGCACTATCTTTCCGTACTGGTGGAGAATCACTCAGGTGTTCTCTCCAGAATCGCCGGTCTTTTTGGCAGACGCGGCTACAATATCGACAGCCTATCCGTAGGCACCACAGAAGCGCCAAACATATCAAGAATGACAATTGGCGTAACCTGTGACGACAAGCTTCTGGAGCAGATCATCAAACAGCTTCACAAGCTGATTCCCGTTCTAAAGGTCAATGAGCTGGACCACACAAATGCCATGATGCACGAGCTTGCACTGATTAAGGTTCGCGTAGATGTGAAAAAGAGACGTGAAGTCATGGATCTGGCAGAAATTTTCAAGGGTAAAATTGTCGACGTGTCTGACTCGACACTGACAGTTTCCATTCTCGGTCCACAGGACAAAATAGACGCGGCGGTACTTCAGCTTCAGCCTTACGGAATCAAGGAAATGATCCGTACTGGCGCAACTGGACTGCAACGCGGATAGCATGACAACAAAGAAAACAGGGTGTGTGCATACACCCTGTTTTTTATTGCCTATCAACTGGTTTTTCCAGTAGTGCCTAGACCTCTTCTTGCAGAGATTTTGTTCTAATAGGCGACATCGAAGACTTCAGGAACTCCCTCTTCTTCAAAGTCCGCCTGTTTTATTTGAACGTCTGTAACGCGGGAGTATGAAGGGCCCTTATGGATTTCACCCAAGAAATCCAGCAGACGTGTTTCATGGCCAACAGCATAGATGCTGACACTTCCATCAGCCTCGTTGCGAACCCATCCACATATTTCATAACGTCTTGCCGCCTGTATTGTGAAATAGCGAAATCCAACGCCCTGGACCCGGCCATAAACTTGAATACGCAGTGCTTTCATAAGCGTCCTTTCTACACATGGAACTTCTTCATGACATCATCAAGTGTTTCCACGGCATGAATGCTTTCGTCAATAATTGATTTCACCTGCTGACTCTTGTCCATGACATCTCTTGACATGGTCAGAATGGTTTCCACACCCTTCGCACCGTGTCGAGAGGCTTTTGCAACATCATCAATGGACTGGGATATGCTCTCCATAGATCCGGAAAGCTCTTCTGAGATCGCACTCAGCTCACCCATGATTTCGTTAAAGGTGTCTGCATCCTTGTTGTACTGGTCCCCAATATCGTTCAGCTTATCGTAGTCATTAAGCACCTGATTCTCCATGAAATCGAGAATTTCCTTGGAGTCGGATATCAATGTGTTTACCGCTGATTTAACGCTGTTTACCGTTTCCTGAATACTGGAAACCATGTCCTTTGACTGTTCTGCAAGGCTTCCAACCTCGTTTGCAACCACTGCGAATCCACGACCGGCATCCCCCGCTCTAGCAGCTTCAATAGATGCATTCAGGGCAAGCAGATTGGTCTGCTCTGTGATGCTCAGAATTGAGTTCAAGAGTTCATCAATGCGCTGCACTGTCGCAGCATGCTCAATGGCATTTTCAAGACGCAATTTCATATCTTCATAAATTCCTGTGACTTTTTCACTGGAGGTGTTTGCATCCTTTTTGAGAGAAACCGCCCTGGCATTGACATCACTGGCTCGCATAGCCCCTTCTGTTGCCTTTTCAGCAACCTGGTCAATGGCAAGTCTAATTTCCTGTATCGTTTCACTGACACGCTCTGCAGCCCCACTCATCTCACCAATACGAAGGGCAATCTCTTCAGAAGATACTACCGTACTGTCGGTACTCGTGCTCAGCTGTGACATATCCTTGTCCATATCCACAGCACCTTGAGTCAGCTTACCAGAAATCTGTCTCATGTTATCGAGCAGGGTCCTGAGGCCACTAGAAACCTTGTTAAATGCATTTGCAATTTCACCCAGTTCGTCCTTCTGACTGATTTCGATTTCATTTCTGAAGTCCAGATTTCTGTACTCATCAGTCCGATTGATAATACTTCGAAGGGTTTTGTTGAGTGGACTGACAATTAGAAATACAAGAATCAGGGACACAATAATAATGATGACTGAAATCACAATGACCTGCATGTAAATCGACTGCTGCAGCGCTTTGAGGTCATCAATATATATGCCGGTTCCGACCGTCAGGCCCCAAGGCTTGAAGCCCTTGATATAAGATAGTTTAGGCTGCGGAGCCTCTTCACCCGGCTTTGGCCACCAGTACTCTACAGTTCCTTCTCCATTTTCATTGACTATGTCAATCATTTCCTGGAAAAAGAACTTTCCGTCTTCATCCTGAAGTCCTGTTACATCCTGGCCAATAAGATTTGGCGCATTGGGATGCATTTTCATAAAACCATCATAGCCATGGATCCAGTAATATTCCACATCGTTATAGCGCATGGCGCCAATAAGTGTATAAAACTCATCCAGTGCTGTTTCCTTGTCCATGCTGCCAGCCTGCACCAGATCATAATAATGCTCCAGCTCAGTATAGGGTACATCGACGAGGTCACTCAACTTGGACACCGTCCGTTCTTCAATAATTCCGTTTATCGTTGGGATGATATAAGCCATGATAAGTACAGTGAATACGAGTATGATGAACACTGCCAGCAGGAGGATTTTATTCCTGATCTTAACGTCATTCAGTTTCATGATCCCACTCCTTTTAATACGCACGCATTAACCCGTGTTAGACTAAAACCTTCAGCTGTTCATAATATACCCCTTCTGTGCAAATTTACACCATTACAGGATGCTTAATCAGGTTCGTCAGCGTGCTGAAGTTTGAACAATCGCGCAAAACCCAAAAAGCCGCTGGCATCCCAGCGGCTTTGCTTTCAAGCTATTCTAAATCATGTCTGCTCTGTATTGTCCGACAATACGGAAATCCTCTGTCATCGACCGAAGACGCTTCATCATGAAAGTCGTACTGAGGTCTTCAAGACTGCCCTCGATATCCAGGAAGAAACGGTATGCCCAGTTGGCATTTCGAATCGGTCTGGATTCAATGTGTGCTACATTGTATCCGCCCGATGCAATGAGCGAAAGAATCCCTGCAAGCGCACCTGGCTCATGTTTCAGAACAAAGCTCAGTGATATCTTGTCAGATTCCATCTCCATTTTAGCCCAGTCTGAAAGCACAAGAAATCTTGTTGCATTTCCCTGTTTGTCCTGCATGCCTTCTCTGATGATATCAAGACCGTAAGTCTGTGCAGCATACCGGCTTCCCAGCGCGGCCTGCTTCAGACACTGCTTTTCATTGACAATACGTGCGCCATTTGCTGTCGTTGCAGTCACAACCTGCTCAGCCGGCGGCAATTTTTTCAAACTCTCATAGCACTGCTTGAACGCCTGAGGATGTGAATAGATGCACTCGATTTTATCCGGATTGGCATCTGGAAGCGCCAGCAAATGATGCTCAATAAAGAGCTTTTTCTCGCCTGTAATCATAAGATCATACTGTTCAATCAGATCGAATACCTCTCCAATCGAACCCGTAGATGAGTTCTCAATCGGCAGTACCGCATGCTGCACTTTCTTTTCCTTCACAGCACGGCACACTTCCTCAAAAGAGCCCAGTCCGATACCGTCGTATCTGTCTCCGAAAAACATGCGTCCTGCTTCATCACTGAATGCGCCTTCAATACCTGGGAAACCGACTCTCTTCATATCCATACCCTCTTTTCATCACTTGTTCTCGACTCACTCTAACCTAATTTTTCTCTATACGTTCAGCCTGTTTCTTTCTGCTTTCAGATAAGATTCTTTCGTAAATGGCTTCAATCACATCCCCATCCGATGTCTTTGCATGGGCCTTTAGCTTTTCAAGAAGCTCTTCTTCACGCTTGGCATCCAAAACATTAATGCCATTTTGCTGCTTGATTTCAGCCACTTTTTCAACAACTTCAAAGCGCTTCTCAATGAGCTCCACAATGGCCTGATCGATTGCAGTAATTTCACTTCGAAGGGACAGCAGGGGATCATCGAAACGTACGGCATGTCCACCAAGGGATCTCACGTCGTCAAAGAATCCTGGATAAGACTTCTTGATTGCCTCTGCACCCTCAATGCGGATACTGCCAAAGGTCTTGATTCCAGCTACAGTAAGCGCCATGACGATTCTATGGTCATTCCAGCCCTCCACCTTAGCAGCCATCAGTGTCTTAACACCATCGATAATCAGGCCGTCAGGTGTTTCTTCAATGTAGGCACCCAGCTTTTTAAGCTCACTTGTCATGGCTGCAAGCCTGTCCGACTCTTTTATTCTAAGGCGTTCAGCATTGATCACCTGTGTACGGCCCTTTGCAAGAGCACCCAGCACCGAAACTGCCGGGCCAAGATCAGGACAGTCCTTGAGGTCAATGACAGCCCCTTTCAGTTCACTTGGATAAACAACAAGGTCATCGCCACGCCACTCAAGGACGCCGCCCATACTTCTTGCAATATCAATCATAGCCTTGTCACCTTGCTTTGAAGCCTTTGAAAGCCCTTTCAGAACCAGCGGTTCCTCTCCGAGCAGACCCGCAGCAATAAAGAATGCCGCCTGTGAAAAGTCACCTTCCACTTCAAAGTCACAGGCCTTGTATGTCTGATTGCCTCTGATTTTATATCCGCCTTCAAGGGCTTCGACTTCTACGCCAAAGGCTTTGAGTACATCGATTGTCAGTTCAACATAGCTTGCCGATTCAAGCTCACCTTCAATCTTGATTTCTGAATCGCCTGGCAGAACAGGAAGTGCCATTAGAAGCCCTGTAATGAACTGCGAGCTGATATCGCCCGGTATAGTATAAACACCACTTTTCAGTGCACCCTTTGTTACAAGAGGCAATCTGCCGTCGTACTCATATGCGACACCTGTTTTATCAAACATATCGATATAAGGCGTAATTGGACGTTCTACAAGCCTTCCGCTGCCTTCAAAGGTTCTGGTTCCATCTGTAACCATTGCGACTGGAATCATAAATCTGAGCGTCGAGCCGGATTCTCTCGATTTGACAACTGAGTTGTCATTCCATTTTCCTGATGTGCCAACCATTCGGACATCAAGTGCCATACCTGACTTTGGATTCTTTGAAACCTGACTTTCAACACCCAGTGACAATAAACAGTCCAGTGTCGCTTCTATGTCATCTGCATTCAGCGCTCTGCTTATGATACATTCCTTGTCTGCAAATGCTGCAGCGATAATTGCCCTATGGCTGATACTCTTTGACGGGGGTATCGCAATTTCACCCTTAAATGGCTTTCCACCTGTTATGATTTCCACTGTTTTCACTGCCTCCCAATCGCTTGTCTCTTGTTGTCTCTAAAAATTTGAATATTGCTTCTTTGTCTTCTCTGTCAACCATGCTGATGATTTTATGAAGTTCAGCATGCAGTTGGTCCAGAGATTTCAGTAACTCTCTTTTATTTGTAAGGAGAATATCGGTCCACATAATGGGATCTGAACCAGCTATCCGCGTTGTGTCCTGATATCCGCCGCCCGTTTCATTGATGGATATGTCATCGTGCAGTATGCTGACCAGCATTGACGCTGCAACATGCGGAACGTGACTTGATACCGAAACGATTCTGTCATGTTCATTGTAGTCAATGTGCTTTACTAAGGCGCCTATGGCTTCAACAATACGAATGATGGGTTTCTTCCATTCCACATTGTCCCCTGTGATATAAAAGGCAGCTCCTGAAAAAAGTTCTGCCGAGCCATTGACGCATCCGCATTTTTCACTGCCGGCCATTGGATGACCGCCTACAAACCTTGCATGGGGCGGTAACAATTGCTTTACCAGACGGTGGGGATGGCCCTTTACACTGCCCAAATCTGTGAGCATTGTCGTTTCCCAAATCGATTCGGGAAATGCTTTCAAAATAGACTCGTATGTTCTTACTGGAGTGGCGAGAACAATCAAATCTGATTGTTCCGCCAACTCTGCAAGTGAATCTGCCGCTCTATCAACACATCCTACTTCAAGGGCATTTGCAAGCTCTTCCTTGTTTAAATCAAAACCTATAACTTCAATAGTGCCTATTTTCTCTTTTATTGCCCTTCCAAACGATCCACCGATAAGTCCAGTTCCAACAATACCGATTGTTTTGAAGGGAGTCTTAAAGTCAATTTCCTCAATCATTGTTAACCACCTCGTGTATCTTCCTCAGCTCTTTAGCCAACTTTTCAAATTCTTCAGGTCTCAGTGACTGAGGTCCGTCACAAAGGGCATTTTCAGGATCGTTGTGCACTTCAATCATCAGTCCGTCTGCACCGGCAGCAACCGCTGCCTTTGCCATTGCCGGAACCATTTCACGTCTGCCTGTCGCATGACTTGGGTCTATAATGACTGGTAGATGACTCAGTGTTTTCACGGCTACGATTGCCGATAGATCCAGTGTGTTTCTCGTGTAATTTTCAAATGTGCGTATGCCGCGTTCACAGAGTATGACTTGGCTGTTGCCTTCTGCCAGAATGTACTCTGCCGCATTCAGCCATTCGTCGATTGTTGCAGATAAACCGCGTTTCAGAAGGATTGGCTTTCTTGACATGCCCGCACGCTTGAGAAGGTGGAAGTTTTGCATATTTCGTGCACCAATTTGGATGATGTCAGCAGACTTCTCGACTTCGTCGAAGTCCTCAGTGCTCATCACTTCCGTTATGACAGGAATGCCGGTTTTATCGCCAGCCTTCTTCAGTATTTTAAGACCGTCGCCTCCAAGTCCCTGGAAGCTGTATGGTGATGTTCTCGGTTTGAATGCGCCCCCCCTGAGAACCTGTCCACCGGCATTTTTTACCGAGTCTGCCACAGACATGACCTGGTCTACAGATTCAATGCTGCATGGTCCGCCAATCAGTGTAAGTGTTCCGCCGCCTATTGTATGGTTGCCAATTCGAATAACTGTATCCTCTTTTTTATGTGCCCGGCTTGTCAATGGATGTACCGGTTGAATATCAAGTGCCATAAGTGATTCCTCCTAGTTTATCTCTTCTATCTGAAATTCACGTCAACTATCATCCTTTGAGTTTTCTAAGCTAAACCTATAAAAAAAAGGAGCTCCCAAGTAGGAACTCCTCTGCGCGCGATTTTATATTGCTCTAGCAGAATAACTCTCTTTCCTTTTTGGTTTGATATGTGCTCTGAAGTTTTTTGTATGCGAAATAACCAGCGCTAAAAAAGTAAAAGCCCCAGCTAAAGAAATAAAAATATTCATATGTCGCATTCAATAATTCACGAGTCAACATAATAATCACCATTCTCCTAAAGAAAGTTACCTGGACAAAACTGCAAAATTGTTACGAAACGTTCATATCATTTCGTGTTGTTATTAGGGATTATACTGAATTGTCAGATATAATGTCAACGACTTTTACGAAAAAAGTCTAATATTTATGATACTCAGTGCATATTTTAGCACACTTCAATTTTTTTAAGTACACTGTTTTTTCAATGATTTGACGTTTTTTCACTGGGGAATTCGCATGGTGAACAAGACGCCGCATCCAGGTGTACTCTCACATGTAAGCTTTCCTCCAAGCTTTTCAACAATTATTGTATTCACGATATGCATCCCGAGTCCGCTATTGCCAGCCGAACGATTCGTTGTAAAGAAAGGATCGAAGATTTTATCGAGGATTTCCTGCGACATTCCAATGCCGTTATCTGAATAGGTAATTAGAATATCCGCTTCATCGCGTTCGGCATAGATCTCAATGCGGCCTTCTTCCACGCCCTCAAATCCATGTCGCAGTGAATTCATAATCAAGTTGGTGATTACTTGACTGAAGGCGCCTGGGAATGAATTGATTTTAAGTCCGGATGGACAATTATTAATAATCTGATGCTTGGTATGCTTGTACTCATGACGCAAACTTTTGATAACAGCCTCAAAGTTTTCACGCAGATCGAATGCATAGTTCATTTCACTGCTCTGATCTACAGCAACCTGTTTAAAGCTCTTAATGAGTTCAGCAGCCCGGTCAAGACTACTTGTCAGTATGCCTATGGACTCAAGCTCAATTTCCAGATGTGACACAAATGCCTTTTTCGTCAGCTCACCTGCCTCGAGCTTGGAACGGAGTCTATTGATTTCCTGTTCCAGGAAGGTTGCCGTTGACAGACTCGTTCCAATTGGCGTGTTTATTTCATGGGTTATTCCCGCAACAAGATTTCCAAGGGATGCCGCGCGTTCCGTACTCATGATATGGGCGTACTGGGCTTCAAGTTCCTGATTTTTCTCTTCGATTCTATTTTCAAGCGTTAGGTTTTCATTTCTGAACTGATCGACAATACGCTGGAAGGAATCGGCGATTTCACCAATTTCGTCTGTACGTTTCAAATAGGCATCCGGCATATTCAAGGTATAATCTCCACGGGAAATTTGACGGCCGTTACTCACAATAAATTTAAAGGGACGCATGGATCTTCTGAGAATGACATATACGACTATAATGGAGACCAAAATTCCAATGGCAAATATGCCAAACAGCTTAAGCGCAGACGCATAGACGCGGCGTGAAATACGGTCCTTGTCTATAAGCGTAACAACGCGCCAGTCACTCTCCTCAATTCCGTAGGCCTGAAGAAAATACCGCTTGTTCTCGTATTGAACCTCAACCAGCTCTCCCGTTGCACTTTCAATCAAATCACTATAAGGTGACAAGCCATCTTCCATTTCCCTGTAGCTCTCGGTCAGGATTTTGTCACTGTTGGGATGATAGACATATAGTCCCTCTCCCGTTATTAGAAAACTCAAATCACGTGCATCCAACCTTGCCTTGTCAAAAATTGCCGGGATGTCTTCAAGAACGATATCCACCACAACAAATCCGATTCGACTGTCCTTTTCAAATAGAGGCGTAATGGTTGAAATTACAATCCGCTTCGTCAGCCATTCTACATAGGGCTGAGTAAATGCAGTCCCTGTCGCATCCTTTCCAACTTGAAACCAAGGTCTTTTCTTGACATCGTAATCCGGCTCTGAAATATACTCCGTGTTATCCAGATAAAAATTCGCTTTTTCATTGGCTACCCAGGTTAGAAAGTAGTTTGCATTACTGTCTTGAATGGATTGAAGCGTCTTTAGAACAGATGGAAAGAGCGAATTCCCCTTAATGTCCTCCCGCTTTTCCACTTCCTTCAGATAGCGTCTGATTTCATTGTTGTAGGAAAGACCCGCAGAAGTAATGCGTGCATTCTCAAAAATATTCTGAACATCACGAGAAACGGCATCTGCAAGCAGTGTCGTTTCTTCGGTAAGCGCTTCAAGCGAAGAGCTTTCAATATATCGGTATTCAAATGCCCCAACCACACTAAGTATTAGAGAAAGTGTGATGATTATAGTCACTGTGACTCTATTAGCTAAACTCTTACACATTTGATTCATCATAAATTTCATGTGACTTTACTCCTAGTTTTGCTTTAATGTGTTCAAAATATCTCATTTAGCCTACATATTACTTATACCATACTAGGCCTGTGCAAATCACTTGAAACGCATATATACATGTAATTTAAGCCGCTAATTTTTCTGTTCTAACACCGCAGACTACTTTTCTACATAGTTTGCCATAACCCACTTGTCAAGGGTCTCAAAGCCCAATCTGTGATAAATACGACCTGCTTTGGGATTATCGTAAAAAAGACATAATGTCTTGTTTTCCTCAAGTACGTCCCTGCAGAGTGATGAAAGACATTCACTGACATAGCCTTTTCCTCTATAAGCTTCCAGTGTTGCCACACCCACAACCATAGCCGACATGGAATTTTCAGCTGTCGTTTGCACGACAGAAACCATTTTGCCCCCTTCAGCGCAGTAGTAAATTCTGCCGGTCTTGGTCTCAAGCTTCTGCTTAATTTTTTCCAGATCGTTTAGACTTTCGAACTCATCAATCTCTTCTATCAGGTCATAAACGCGCTTCGCATCCTCCAGACTTGCAGTCAATATTTCATGCTCAGGCTCAAGCATAAGGGCATCCGCCCTTGTCAGTTCACAGAAAAACATTTCTCTGCGCGGATGATTTGGCAGAATGTCGTTGAACTTATCGAGCACAGATTTTTTCCCCGAAATGGCAACGTGCACTTGACCCCTTGCCTCAGCCTCAAGGATTTGCGCTTTGAACTGGGCCCAGTCATACTTTTCATCCTGCGAATAGGGTATGAAGCTCTCATGAAAACGCAGCAGAACTGCATCAATATCCCCACTGGCGTTGAAATCTGCCCAGACTTCCTGGAAGTGGGTGTCGAATCCAAAACCTTCTATATCACCAATTATGAAGAGGTTTATTGCCGGTTCAGCACCTAAATACCCCAGTACTTTCGCTCGGTCATCTTCTGTAAGTTTACGTATCATTCCAATCATTCCCTCCAATAAATTTTAGATAGTATAACATATTCAGCCATTTCCGTTCAACTTTTTTTAATGAGTCTTTTTTTGAATTTACATAATTACATATTTCATGATTAATTTGATATTTTTTCCTATCTATCTTTGGAACTATCTGGTATAATAGTAACGGTAATGTCTTACCTGCCATACATAGAGAATGTTTATCTTTTTTAATTCGATTTTAGGGGAGTATACATGAATTTTCTGAGTTATCCATTTAAGCAATTCAGACTGGTAATCGTTCTTACAAGTCTTGTTGCCATAATATATGTCTTAAATTTTGAAATGACGCTTCTGCAGCCTCTGCTCTTCTTTTCAGCCTTCTTGGTATCTTGTATCAACATTGCTGAAGTCTTCTACAAGAGGGAAAGTCCTGCTGTAATGTGCCTGGTTCACATATGCGTATCCATACTCCTGGCTTTTGGCTTTGTCTTTTCCATCATAGGATATGTATAGGGATTAAAAAACATTCAAGCCACTGTCAGCTGACAGCGGCTTTTAATTTTGGCTTTTCTCTATGGGTTACTCCGGCAATGTGCTTTTCCACTGTTTAAAAGTCATTGTCCGCGTACCATGAAGGATTACAGGGTCACTTTCGGCAAGGGCCTTTGCCTCTTCAAAGGTATCCATCTTGTATATTACAAGCCCACCCGAGTGATCCGTAAATGGACCCTTGGCAAAGATATTTCCCGCTTTCATGTTCTTGTTTAAGAAATCAATATGAACATCTAGAATTTCCTTGTCCTTGTCAGGATTCATCATTTCAAATACCGCAACAAAATATGGCATACACGCCTCCTCATAAATTTTATATGCCGAGTATACGCTATTTTTTCAAAATACTATATGGGAAAATACACAAACCTGTCATAACTTTTTATATGCTGCGGAACACGTCGTTGTATTGGGCTTTTTTTATCTATTCCTTTCTGGGGATCACACATGCTGAGTTATTTAGATTTTGTCATTCCACTGTTTCTATTCTTTCAAGCCCTGACAAACTTCCTGCGCATGTTTAAGCGCATAGCTGACAAGGGCGAGCTCTATTACATGTATAAGCAGGACTGGAAAGAACATTTTTTCGGGACGATTTTCGCCATCATAACCATTGCATTTCTAGTATACTTCGGTAGAGACCATGTGAATTTTCATTCATGGTATATCTATGATAAGTACTTCACTTCACCGGACCAGCTCTTCGATTACGACCTATGGTATGACCTTAAATACATGCTTAGAGATTCAAACACAGTTGATTACGACGCCCTCATGTCCCTCCGTTCGACACTTAGGCTCTTCCCAATGCTCCTTACCATTTTGATGAAAATGCTTTCTGACATGGCGCCTACACTAATGGGGGCCGGTATTTATGGAAATGGCATATTTGATGGAAAAGTCTTTTACACATACGATAGCATTAAAACTTACGAGGTTGAGACTGAGGACGACACGACCACACTAACACTTACACTTGTAAAAAAAGGGCTGTTCACCCGTGAGCATAAGACAGTGGATATTCCCATTGCGCAAGAAGAGGTCAGTGAAATCGTCAGATACTTGAGGCATGAAATCCGGGATACCTCTGCCTTTGAAAGGAATGTGCGGACGATACAATAAAACTGCAGCAAAAACACTGAATTTTTCCAATAAAAAACACTGTCCAGCAGGACAGTGTTTCTTTTCGCTTGTTATGTGCCGAATGAAAAAATCGATAAGCCGGGTTCTGTCGTGAATGATCATCTATCTAGGCCAGCCGTTACCGGACAGGCTCAAGCGACCTACCACCGGGGTCAGCAGCGAGCAACTGCCTTTTACGCCCCTACTTGGTCTTGCTCCAGATGGGGTTTACAGAGCCGCAAAGTCGCCAGTGCGCTGGTGAGCTCTTACCTCACCTTTCCACCCTTACCACCCGAAGGTGGCGGTATATTTCTGTTGCACTATCCTTGGAGTCACCTCCACTGGGAGTTACCCAGCACCCTGCTCTATGGAGCCCGGACTTTCCTCGTAATTTCTCACGCGATCATTTAATTTACTCATTCGACACAAAGTATATTCTATACTAAATGCACTGTGAAATCAATCAAAATCACTTGTGCACAAAATTATATTTTGAACTTGCTGATTTCAATTTCCAGTTCATCAGCCATCCTATTGAGCATTTCTGCTGACTTTGCAACTTCATCTATTGCAGCTGTTTGTTGCTGTACAGATGCCGTTACTTCCTCAGAAGCTGCTGCAGACTCTTCCGAAACTGCTGATATCTCTTCGATTGAAGCTACAATGTTCTCCTTATCGGCATTCATTTCATTGATGAAGTTTGAAACATCCGCAATCAGATTTGCGATTTGATCAGAAGATACACTGATTTGCTCAAAGACTCTATCTACGGAATCAACTGCGTCGGTTTGCTCTTCAGAACGCACCTTGACTTCCGACATAATATGCACTGTGTTCTTGCTTTCATTCTGAATTTGATTTACAATCCCTCTGATATTTTCAGCCGCTTCGCTTGAACCTTCAGCCAGCTTGCGTATTTCATCTGCAACAACCGCAAACCCTCGGCCATGTTCACCCGCTCTTGCCGCTTCAATTGAAGCATTCAGGGCAAGGAGATTTGTCTGGTCTGCAATGCTCGTAATTGTTTCAAGAATTGTACCAATCTGTGCGGACTTGTCTTCCAGCTCTCTGATTGCATTTTCTATACGAACAGTAGATGCATTGTTTTCCTCTGTTTTTGTCTTAAGCGCAGACATAACCTTCAGTCCCTCAACATTTGCTGTAGATACAGAATCTGCTGCAGCTGACATGGTTTCACTGTTTTCAGTCAAGATGCGGATTTTTTCAGCAAGGTTGCCAATAAGCTGTGCACCGCGCTCTGTTTCCATTGCCTGGTCGCTTGCACCCTGTGCAATCTCATCGATTGTTCTTGCAATTTCGTCAGAAGACGCGCTGACCTCTTCAGAGTTTGATGCCAGATCTTCAGCTGACACAGAGACCTTATGTGCTACATCTTTCGATTTACCCAGCATATCGGCAAAATGATCGATCATTGTATTGAAGCTCTCCGCCATTTTTCCGATTTCATCATTGGATTTCACATCTGAACGCACTGTCAAATCGCCATTTTTAACTTCTTCCATTGTGCGTTCAAGCTTCATAAGTGGTTTTGTAAAACGTCTAGCCAGCAAAACTGCAAATAGAACCCCTGCAACAAGACAGGCAATCGCCAGGATTACTGTCGTGATCATAATTGGACGTGTTAGAACATCCACTTCGCTTTGATCCATTGTAACAAGCACGGTCCAGTCATTTCCATCAATTCTCTTAAAGGACGCGAACTTCTTCACACCATTCCATTTATATTCAACGATTCCAGAGTCCGAGCCTGTCATTGCATCTACCAATTCAGGTATTGGGACTGTCTTTCCGATCATATCTGCACTTTTATGCGTCAGCGTTGTCATGTCCGCTCCAATCAGAACAGGATAACCCGCCTGACCAATTTGGATCGTATTCAGTTTATCTGCTAAGGTATGAATAGATATATCGATACCTACAACACCCGATAACTTTTGGGACTTGCTGTATACAGGCGATGAAACGGTTATAACCACATCACCGGTTTCCGCATCGACATAGGGATCCGTCCAGGTTGTCTCACCGGCTTCCTTTGCTGCAATATACCACGGACGTGAAGTTGGATCATAATCTGAGGGCACGTCAGGCCAAGTTGGATCTATCATATCCTTTTTTTCTGTCCCCATGTATACCGCAATGACCTCGCTATGCTGTTCCATATATCTTTCAAATCCAGCAAGCATGAATTTCTTTGATGTCAGATTCTCATAAATTGATTTTGTCGTTTCCATATTTGCAAGCAGGTGGGCTGCAGTCTCATAGGAGTCCATATAGTACTCCACACCTGTTTCCACTTGCTTTACAAGCTCCAAGTTGGATGCTTCATAGTTTGTATGCACCAGTCGTGCTGTTGATCTGTACGACAGACTTCCAAGTACGGTTAGCGGTATGATAATGACCAAGATAAAAGCCAGTATCAGTTTCTGCTTAATGCTTTGTTTCATATAAATCCTCCCCAGTATGCAAAGGGCATAAAAAAACACCTGTTGGCAGGCGCGACAACATACAGCAGTATGTTTTGAGCAACCTGGCAATCATAGTAGAACCCCTTAGACCCATAGCTTTGCGTCCTGACCTTTCGATCAGTTTGCCAACATATCCATTTACACTTTGTACAACTCTTTGCATTATATTCATAGGAAGTTTGGAAATCAAGCCTTTATTCAAAGTTTTGCATTTTGTTACAGAAGATTAAAAAACAATAAAACAAACCCCGTATATTATTACTAAATGCGTAGCAATATACAGAGTTTCATTACTCTTGTGTTATATTCATTTAAAACACATTTCAGTTCGTACTATTTATCTAAAACAACCCTGTATGAATATACATCATCCTGCTTCATACTCAGCCATTTTTGATACTGATGCAGCATAATACTTCATGTATCCCGCAGCAAACGGCAATTGAATGACATAGGCTATGGCTATAAGAAGTACCGCCAACGATTCACCAAACACCGAAAGTGAAATACCCAAGGCGATTGTCAAATTTCTGAGCGCAGACCCGAAAACAAGGGCAGGCCTTTCATTGACATCAGGCACATACCTGCCTGCAAAGCTTCCGATTGCCACCAGAAGCATATAGAAGATTACAAGCGGAACCACAACCTGAAGCGCCAGTGTCGGCTGATTTAATATTGTCTTTGCCTTTAGGGCAATGGCAAGCCATACAATTGACATAACGCCAATGGCACTCACACCGCCAAGCATGGGCTTTAGACTTTTGAAATAAGGCTGACCCTTATATTTGACAATAAAAGTTCTCACTAGGATTGCTGAAACAAGGGGTAGAATGACTACCTTGAACAGAGACCCTACAATCGTCACCGTACTGATTTCAATTGAAGAAGCCAGAAACAGGTTCATGTACAGCGGAATCATGAACATGGAAATCAATAGGTTGATTGTCATCATGACAAGAGCTGTCTGTACCTTACCGCCTGCAAGCCCGGTCCACGACGCTGTCATACCACTGGTTGGAAGCAGACCTATGAGTACCATCCCCAACATGAGCATTGGGTCATGGCTCAAAAATATGCGGCCAATGATGAATGCCAGTACTGGAGCGACTGCAAAATTCAATAGCACACTTATATAAACCGCTCTCGGCGACTTGATTACGTCGAGAATGTCCTTTATTTTAACATTAAGCATCATTGGAAAAACCATAATGAACAGGATTGGGTTTACAAGAGCCTTTAGAGGCTTCACATTAACCAGCGCACCGGTTGCAAGCCCAATGACTATCATAATCGGAATACTCCATGTAAGATACTTTTTAGCACCCAGTAGAATTTTCTTCATAATCAGTCCCCTTTCACCCAAACACAGATCTTCCATAAAAACTTAGCACTTGCCTTCCATTATTAAATCTGAAAGCTTTCCAGTTCTTACGCCATGCTGACTGCACGCATTGGACATACCGTCACACATTTGCCACAGCTGATGCATTTTTCTTCATCGATCACAGGGACAGAGCTTCCGAACAGGCTGACCTTCTGTGTGACTGCATTGACCGGACAGACTCTCTTCACTGGACAAAATGGCGACTTATCACATCTATTAGAATTGATGACTGCTTTTCTCATTTTTTTCTTTGACCCTTCCTTAGTTTTCTTGTTTGATTTGATCCTAGCTGACTTACTCATCCTAAACCTCCATTCCCCACCCCCTCTCGTACGGGGGTCTGTGTATAATATAATGCCTTTCAAATTAAAAGTCAATACAAAATTCAACATCCGTCCCCAGTTTTTTCAACTTCCGTCCCTCCCAAACCCTATACAGCACCACACTTTTGTCGATTCAAATTCTAAATGATAATTTTTTTCAATAAAAGTGTAGCTTTTTAGTGTAGTATGTGTTATACTTAATTCATCAAATCGAAACGGATTTGATAACAGGTATCTACAAGGATTGCATGCCCCCACATGGCAATCCGGGAATGGACCCCCTATTCCATTTAGTACCTGACATACCCGCTTATTTTATGGAAATATGCACCGAAAGCATATTTCATATTCGGCTCAACACCGAATAACCTCCTATTTTGTTTAGCCGTTTACCATTAAAGAACCCATTCAAACTTGAGTGGGTTTTTCTTTTTACGTGAAAAACAAAGAAATGCACACACATAAAAGAGAGGTCTGTTCAAGTTCACTTGAAACAGACCTCTCTTTTATGTGGTTCTAAAATAAAAGTTGGGGTGGATAATTAATCCACCCCATTACTGTATCAAAAAATAGAAGTGCACTTATAGACAAAACTCTTTAGAATGTTAGTTGTCTAGACAAACATATAGAAAGGAGCAAGTTATAAGTGCACAATTATTCTATCAGCAAGTTGCTCGGTTTGGAAGGGGTTCATGCGAAAAGTGTTACTCATAGCGACACCACTATTAAGATTTATCTTTCATCAAGTAAGAAATCCGTTAGATGTCCTAAGTGTGATTCTATGACTTCAAAGGTTCACGACTATAGGAATCAAACCCTGAAAGATCTTCCAATCAGCGGAAAACACACCCTACTTATTCTTAGAAAACGCCGCTATGCATGTTCCTGTGGCAAAAGATTCTATGAATCATACAGCTTTCTGCCGAAGTATCAAAGAAAATCGAATAGACTTAATGCAATGATCTGTAATCAAATGGCTAAATCTGTTCCAGTAACGACTATCGCAAAGGATTTGGGACTTTCTCCAGCAACCGTTACTAGAATATTTGACCTGGTAAGCTATCCTAAAATCACAAAGATGCCTACAGCCTTATCCATTGATGAGTTTAAAGGAAATGCTGCAACAGGAAAATATCAGTGCATTCTTGTTGATGCTCAGAAAAAGTGTATCTTAGATATACTACCCGATCGAAAGCTTGAACATCTTCAGAGCTACTTCAGATCTATTCCGCTCTTTGAAAGGCAAAAGGTCAAATACTTCATCTGTGATATGTGGAAGCAGTACGCCCAAATCGCACGTGATTTCTTCCCAAATGCAAAGATTATCACTGACAAATATCATTTCATAAGACAAGTCACTTGGGCCATTGAAAATGTCCGTAAACGCGCTCAAAAGACTATGATTCCTTCTGTCAGAAGATACTTCAAACGTAGCAGATCACTTATACTCAGGCGCAACTACAAGCTCTCTAACTCTGAAAAGGAACACCTTGAGAATATGCTACTTTATCATGACGACCTTAGAACTGCTTACTTCTTGAAAGAAAAGTTCTACGAAATTTGTCAGATGAACAAATATGCTTTACAGCGAAATGCTTATGCTAACTGGATTAAATTTGCTGAATCAACGTGTATTCCTGAATTCAAAAGCTGTATCACTGCTTTTAGAAACTGGCACAAAGAGATACTCAACGCTTTTAAATACGGATACACTAATGGACCTACCGAAGGATTTAACAATAAGATCAAAGTTTTAAAACGCGTCTCTTATGGTATCAAGAACTTCGAGCGATTCAGGAATCGCATCTTACATATCTGTAATCACTAACTCAACTTAACCAGTAAACCGATGACACCATTGGCTTATTAATTGACCCTAAAACTAACATGAGCTACTCTGCACTTTATTTTTACTTCTAAAAACAGTAATGGAGCGCGATCTGTTAAGATCGCACCCCAACTATTGACTTTGAACCTTTTATGTGTGTATATGGCGCGTCAAGCGACATGAGCAGCCGCAAGGGTGCTCTGTGCGTTTCGCCACACTTCTCTTTTATCCGTATATGGCGCGTCAAGCGACATGAGCAGCCGCAAGGTTGCTCTGTGCGTTTCAAGCCTAAACACTCTCAAATGGGTTCTTTTCGCTTTTTGAGCTAATTACCGCCACTTCATAGGATTTCAATGAAAAAGCATTTCTAAGGCGCTCTGCAAGCCTCTCGACGTAAATCTGCTCCGTTTCGTAGTGACCGGCGTCAATCAGCGTCAGGTTCATCTGCAAGGCGGTCTGTGCCTCATGATACTTGACATCTCCAGTTATGAGGACGTCACATCCCTTTGCCGCTGCTGCGCGCATCATGTCCGATCCGGCACCTGTACAAATGGCAGCCTTGCGAATGGTCCTTTCCTTATCACCGACAAATCTCAAAGCCTTGACACCTAGAGTCTCCTTAACAGTAGCCGCAAAAGCCTCGAGGCTCTGCTTTTCTGCCAGCCTACCGACTCTTCCAAGGTGGTAGATCTTGATTTCATTCTCAAGACTTATAACATCATAGGCAGGCACTTCATAGGGATGCGCCTTGTGCATTGCCGAAAGTACACGTCCCAGGTTCGGTGCGTCAACAATCATTTCAAGTCGCACCTCTTCAACACGCTCAAGCTTGCCGACTTCTCCAATTGCAGGGTTCGCACCATCAAGCGGCATAAAGGAGCCTTCACCACTTGTTTTAAAGGCACAAGCTTGGTAATTATCGATTTTACCTGCCCCAGCGCTGGCCATCGCCATTCGGACCTCTTCTGCCACGGCTTCCGGCACAAAGACGATCAGCTTCTTATACCTTTCAGCGCCTGTCTTCTCAAGACCCGCCACATCTTGAAGTCCTAAGATTTCAGCAAGGTAGTCATTGGTTCCACCATCGGCAATATCTAGATTTGTATGCGCCGCATAGAGACTAATATCATTCTTGATGAGTTTTCGTACAAGCTTACCAGTTGAATCAGAATCAACAATCTTTTTCATAGGCTTGAAAATGAGCGGATGATGACAGACAATCAAATCAATATTGCTGTCAACAGCTTCCTGAACAACCGCTTCTGTTGCTTCAAGGGCAACCATGATCCGGTCCACTTCTGAATCTGCATTTCCAACGAGAAGACCTACATTATCCCAAGACTCAGCAAGGTGTTCAGGAGCCATCTCATTCAGAATTTTAATAATTTTTCCAGAGTTTACAAACATGCACGCCTCGCCTCCAGTACCTTGAGTTTTTCTTCAAGCTCAGGCAGCTTATCTTTGGCATCTTCCTTCTTACTTGCTTGAAGACCTCTTATGATTTCACCAGCCTGTTTAATTTTCTTGTCTAAAAACACCTTTGAAAGCGGGTCATCCTTTTTAATAAGGAATTTTCCAATTTCACATTCAATTGGATCGTCAAACTGCATTTCCCCATGCTCGACAACAAGGATCTCATACATTCTGTGCGCTTCCTGCGAAAGTCTTTCATCAACAATCTTAAAATGATTCATAGCGAGCCATTTCCTGAGTTCATCTTGTGCCACCATGGGCTGAAGAATAAAATTTTTCACAGAGGCCGTCATTTCAGGACGCTCCATCAAGATATCACGAATGAGCAGTCCACCCATGCCTGCTATAATAACCGTATCCACCTCGCCTGGCTCATAGGGTGTCAGACCGCCGCCCAATCTGACCTCTATCCTGTCAGACAGGTCTGCCGTCTGAACAGCCTGACGTGCATTGTCAGTCGGCCCTTCATTGATATCTGTTGCAATCGCTTTATCACATATGCCGTTTTCAATCAAATAAATAGGTACGTATCCATGGTCAGTACCCACATCACCAATTACAGAGCCTTTCTCGACCAGATCTGCAATCGTCTTGAGTCTCGGTGTAAGCTTCATTACGCTTCTCCTGATTCTATTACACTCTTTAAAAAACGAGCCATAAATTATGGCTCGTCTCATAGTCTGCTTTCATTGATTCTGATTATTCCAGATAGTCCTTAAGCTTTTTGCTTCTTGAAGGATGCTTCAGCTTTCTAAGGGCTTTGGCTTCAATTTGACGAATACGCTCACGCGTAACCTCAAATTTCTTGCCTACTTCTTCAAGTGTTCTTGCACGTCCATCTTCAAGACCGAATCTGAGTTTCAGAACCTTCTGCTCACGTGGTGTCAGCGTCTCAAGAACTTCAATCAGCTGTTCCTTCAGCATTGAGAATGCTGCAGCTTCAGCAGGTGCCGGCGCGTCATTGTCCGGAATGAAATCTCCAAGATGACTGTCTTCCTCTTCACCGATTGGCGTTTCAAGTGAAACTGGCTCCTGCGCGATTTTAAGAATCTCACGAACCTTCTCAACACTCATATCCATTTCCTTAGCAATCTCTTCCGGCTTAGGCTCTCGGCCTAGCTCCTGAAGCAGCTGACGGGATACACGGATCAACTTGTTGATTGTCTCAACCATATGAACCGGAATACGGATAGTACGTGCCTGGTCTGCAATCGCACGCGTAATAGCCTGACGAATCCACCATGTCGCGTATGTTGAGAACTTATAACCTTTTCTCCAGTCAAACTTCTCAACCGCTTTGATGAGACCAAGATTACCTTCCTGAATAAGATCAAGGAAAAGCATGCCCCTACCTACGTAACGCTTGGCAATACTTACAACGAGACGCAAGTTCGCTTCACAGAGCTTTTTCTTGGCTTCTTCGTCGCCAGCTTCCATGCGCTTGGCAAGATCAATTTCTTCTTCCCCAGAAAGAAGTGGAACTTTACCGATTTCCTTTAGATACATCCTTACTGGATCGTCAATGCTGATACCTTTAGGAACAGTAATTTCAACTTCAACTTCTTCTTCTTCTTCTTCATCTCCGTCGAAATCATCGTCTTTTGCATTAACATCAATGTCTACATCATCATCGTTATCCGCAATAACCTCAATTCCCATTGCCGCAAGTGAATCGTAAATATCTTCAATCTGTTCCTTATCGATTTCGATTTCACTTAGCGCATTCCCAATCTCAGAGTAAGTCAAGGAGCCTTTTTTCTTACCAAGTTCAGTCAGATTTTTTACAGCTTCAACCTGCTTACTATCGATTTTTTTCTTAGCCAATTGACTTCCCTCCTTTCTACCACTACTGTTCGCGTTTTTCGTTAAGTACCCGGCTTATCTCTTCAGCAATTTGCTGTTTTTCACGGAATAACTTCCGTAATTGATCCTGCTTTTCTTTTATGTCGTCACGTTCATAGCTTAAGCTCTGCGTTAGCATATTAATTTCAGCTACTTTATCATTTTCGAGCTTTCTCAGAACATGTTCTTTATGTGATCTTCTTGTAGCAAGCATAACCTTCTGAATGTTTTCTATTGGAATATGGCTGTGCATCAGCTTTTCAATAGCAACAACAACTTTCAAATCCAAGTCTTCAGAGGCCATTTCCATTTTAAAGGAATCATACTTCTCGTAATAACCCCGCAAGTATACAAATATACTACGAATGTGCTCAAATTGCAAGTCATTTATATCCATATTTGCCATTAAGAGTTCAAAACCCTTTTTCGAATCCAATGCAATTTCAAGCAAACGCTTTTCTACTGCAAGGAGTGGACCCGTCTCCTTTTTACGGACTGCTGCTTCTAGTTTATCCGAGTCTATATTCGGCCGATTCTGCACGGGTTCAGGTCCGCCTGAACGCACGGCACCAATCTCCTGCATAACCAGATTCGCATCTACCATAGCCTGCTTGCCTACTTTGCTGACATAAATATTGCGTTCGACTGAATCCTTGACTGTTTTCAAAATTTCAACCGCACCCTTGATATAATCAATGCGATCTTCATCCTGGCGCATGTCGAGCGGTTCCCTTATCAGGTCAAGTCGAAAATCTACGGTTGACTTGGCATTTGCAACACGCCTGTCAAACTCAGCCTTCCCCTTTTCCCTGATAAAATCATCCGGATCAAGACCATCGCCCAAGGTAAGAATCTTGACTTTTGAATCTACATCCTGAAGCACATCAATACTCCTCAGTGCAGCCTTTTGACCTGCACTGTCCGAATCATAGCAGATGATAATTTCATCCGCATATCGGCTAAGTAGTCTTCCGTGCTGTGAGGTCAGTGCAGTTCCAAGGGTCGCAACTGCATTTTCAACCCCTTGTTCATGTAGAGAAATCACATCCATGTAGCCCTCTGTTACAATGACCTTTCTGGATTCACTGAGTACATTCTTAGCAAAATTCAAGCCGTACAGCGTACTGGACTTGTTAAAGATGTCCGTTTCAGGCGAGTTGAGATACTTCGGATTTGAATTATCCATGACCCTGCCGCCAAAAGCAATCACATTGCCTTTGATGTCCCTGATTGGAAACATGATTCTATTTCTGAAATAGTCATATACATTTCCCTTAGAGCTTTTTGCAACCAGACCAGCCCGCAGCATGAGCTTCTCAATCTGAGGACTCTTTGCAAGCCGCTTGTGGAGAAAATGCCAATCATCCGGCGCAAAACCCAAACCAAATTTCTTGATGATTTCAGGACTAAGCCCTCTGGCGTCAATATAGGCCTTTGCGTCTGGGGATTTTTGCAGTTCCTTATAATAAAGAATTGCGGCTTCTCTTGAAAGGGTATACAGCGCCTTCTTGACATCACTTGATACAGACTGCTGTCTGCTCTTGTCATTCTGAAGCTTGTAGGACTCGATGTCTATGCCGTATTTATCCGCCAGATACTCAATGGCATCTAGAAAATCAAAATTCTCAATTTCCTGGATAAAACGAATCGCATCGCCACCAACACCACATCCAAAGCAGTGATAAAACTGCTTATCCTCCGATACGGAGAACGACGGGGTCTTCTCACTGTGAAACGGGCATAGTCCCTTATAGTTTCTGCCCGCCTTTTTGAGTGGTGTATATTCAGATATCAAATCGACAATATTTATGCTTTCAAGTATGACCTCAGTTATTCTATTGTCATATTTTCCACCCATAAAAATCACCTTATCGTGACACTGGTACTTAACTTATTCGATACCACAGTCACATAACCCTTCTATTCTGTTAAAGAAACCCTTCATTTATGAATGTAAAATTTCATATCGCTAATAATTACGATGCTAAAATTGCACACGAATAATAATAATTCTACACCGTTTATCAATTTCCTTCTTATTTATTAAAGTTTTATTTTTCAAAATATTGCAGCTTGCACTTCAGTTTATCTTTACCCTCTTGTTTGCTGAAAAATTACTATTCTTGAAATTCGACCGAATTATTCAAGGCCGACGCCGCCAATCAGGTCCAGAATTTCGGGACAAAAATGGAGGTGTACTTACCCACGGCATAACGGTCAGTCATGCCTGCAATATAGTCTTTAACCGATTCATCACCAATTTCAAGATAATCTGCATACCGTTCTGCAGGAAGTGCCTTGGGATGTTCTGAAAAATACTTGTAGAGGGATTTGACAATATAGCGCGCCTTGACTTCTTCTCTTTTTGCCTCCTTATTGAGATAGACATGCTCAAACATGAATTTTCTCAAATCAAGAAATGCAGATTCAATCTTATCGCTCATTTTAATGTCAATCTGACCTTCACTTGAATAAATGACATCCATAATGAGGGTATTGATACGCTGACTATGCGTCTCCCCGAGTATGGCTAAATATTTTTTTGGAATGTCTCCCCGCTTGAGTATATGGCCCCTGATGGCATCATCTATATCATGGTTGATGTATGCAATGCGGTCGCAAACCTTCACAATCCGACCTTCAAGCGTATAAGGTGACTTGCCGCCCGTGTGGTTGAGTATGCCATCACGCACTTCTTCGGTCAAATTCAGGCCGACACGCCCCTTGCTGTTTGTCTCAAGGTATTCCACAACGCGAAGACTCTGTTCATTATGTCTGAAGCCGTTTACATGTATATCGTCGAGCTCGTGTTCACCACAGTGCCCAAAAGGCGTATGTCCGAGGTCATGTCCCATGGCGATTGCCTCAGTCAAGTCCTCATTCAGCCTCAAAGCCCGCGCGATCGTTCTGGATATTTGGGATACCTCCAGCGTATGTGTCAAGCGCGTTCTGTAATGATCCCCTTCAGGAGAAAGAAAAACCTGTGTCTTATGCTTGAGGCGTCTAAATGATTTTGAATGGATGATTCGGTCTCTATCTCTTTGAAATGCGGTTCTAAGCGCACATTCCTCTTCTTCTATCTTTCTGCCTCTCGTCTCGTCGACCTTCGCCGCAAAGGGACTGAGGATCTTATGCTCCAATTCTTCCTGCTGCTGTCTGAAACGCATATTTCCACCACCAGTCTGTCAATTGAATCTTAAAGAAAACCATTCTCAGTTTTTATCACTTTTTTTACTATTCTACACAAGTTCCTTCTACCCTTTTTTTAATATGCATATATTCTGCACAGGATTGATAAAAAACCCGTCAATCCAGTAGTGTCACGCAAAAAGAGTACTGCATGCCACCCAAAAGTAACACCAGTACTCTTTATCTAATCTTGAAATAAGGTATTTCAATCAGCTTAGGCTTTGTTCTTTATCGCCGCCTGCGCTGCTGAAAGTCTTGCGATTGGAACTCTGTACGGTGAACAAGACACATAGTCAAACCCAAGTGTCTGACAGAACTCAATTGAAGCAGGCTCACCGCCATGCTCGCCGCATATGCCAATTTTCAGACCCGGCTTTTCTGATCTAGCCAAATCAACCGCTATTTTCATCAGCTTGCCCACACCACGCTGGTCAATAGACTCAAATGGGTCACGCATGAAGATTTCCTTGTTTCTATACTCACCGATGAACTTGCCCGCGTCATCTCTAGAGAAGCCAAGCGTCATCTGAGTCAGGTCGTTTGTACCGAACGAGAAGAACTCCGCGTGCTTAGCAATTTCATCTGCAGTCAGCGCAGCACGTGGCACTTCAATCATTGTACCCACCTTGAATGGAATCTCCACACCTGCTTCACTCAACATTGTGTTCCCTAGCTCACGAACCATGTCGCCAAGAAGAGAAAGTTCCTTATCATGGCCAACCAGTGGAATCATGATTTCAGGATGCACATCAATACCCTCTTCTTTTGAAACCTGAATAATAGCTTCAAATATCGCTCTACACTGCATCATGTAGATTTCAGGATAAGTGATGGCCAGACGGCAGCCCCTGTGACCCAGCATTGGGTTGAACTCCTTGAGTGTATTCACGATTTCCTCAAGGCTTTCAGTCGCCATGTTCATATCTTTTGCAAGGGCTTCAATGTCTTCCTTTTCGTGCGGCAGGAATTCGTGAAGTGGCGGATCGAGAAGACGAACCGTAACCGGTCTGCTACCCATTGCCTTGAATATGCCGACAAAGTCACCGCGCTGGATTGGCTGAAGCTTGTCAAGTGCCTCCATACGCTCTTCCAGATCGCGGGCAACAATCATTTTTCTAACAATGGAAATTCTGTCCTCTTCAAAGAACATATGCTCCGTACGACACAGACCAATACCCTCCGCGCCAAAATCAACAGCTGCTTGAGCGTCGTGTGCTGTGTCCGCATTTGTACGCACACCCATGGTACGTACATCGTCAGCCCATTCCATTAGCTGACCGAAGCTGCCTGTCAGTGCCACTTCAGTTGTCGGGATAACACCTTCGTAAACACTGCCCGTATTGCCATCAAGCGAAATGAAGTCGCCTTCTTTAAATGTCATGGTGCCCACTCTGAAGAAACGCTGCTGCTCTTCAACGTGGATTTCACTACAGCCTGCAACACAGCACTTGCCCATGCCTCTTGCAACTACAGCCGCATGCGATGTCATACCGCCACGTGCTGTCAGAATGCCCTCAGAAGAAATCATGCCTTCAATATCCTCTGGAGATGTTTCAGTACGAACAAGAATTGTCTTGATGCCTTTTGCAGCAGCCGCCACAACATCCTCTGAATAGAAGCATACCTGTCCTGATGCAGCTCCCGGTGAAGCAGGAAGACCCTTGCTCAGAAGTTTTGCCTCTTCCAGTCCCTTTTCATCAAAGGTCGGGTGAAGAAGCTTGTCGATATCCTTCGGATTAATGCGCATAATCGCTTCTTCCTTGTTAATTAGGCCTTCTTCAACCATGTCAACTGCAATATTAACAGCAGCATTGGCAGTTCTTTTTCCCGTTCTTGTCTGTAGGAAGTAAAGCTTTCCTTTTTCGATTGTGAACTCAATATCCTGCATGTCTCTATAGTGGTTCTCAAGGTTGTTGACAGCAGTCAGGAAACTGTCGTATACAACCGGATTTTTCTCTTGAAGTTTTGAAACTG
Organism: uncultured Acidaminobacter sp.; assembly: GCA_963678925.1. Lineage (GTDB taxonomy): Bacteria > Bacillota > Clostridia > Peptostreptococcales > Acidaminobacteraceae. The sequence continues at coordinate 72,635 of OY787533.1, forward strand.
GCAACGGTGTACGAATACCTGCAACTACGTCTTCGCCCTGTGCGTTCATGAGGAACTCACCAAAGAGGGCCTTTTCGCCTGTTGATGGATTACGTGTAAATGCAACACCCGTACCCGAATCATCGCCCATGTTTCCGAAGACCATGGATTGAACGTTTACAGCCGTTCCCAGGTTATGCGGAATTTCATTGGCATTTCGGTAGATGATAGCACGTGGATTGTTCCAAGAACTGAATACAGCTTCTATAGCCATTTCCAGTTGCTTCTTAGGATCTTGCGGGAAGTCAAATCCCTTTAAATTTCTTACGACTACCTTGTATTCTTCGATTACTCTGATCAGGTCCTGTGCGTCAAGGTCAACATCGTTCTCAACACCCTTGTCTGCTTTTATGCCTTCAAAGACCCTGTCAAACTGATACTTTTCAATTTCAAGTACAACATCCCCGAACATCTGGATGAAACGTCTGTAGCTGTCCATGGCAAATCTTCTGTTGCCTGTCAGTTCAGCGACCTTCTCAACTGTGACATCATTCATGCCGAGGTTGAGCACCGTGTCCATCATGCCCGGCATTGAAATTGCAGCACCAGACCGTACAGATACAAGCAGGGGATTTTCTGTTCCGCCCAGAATCTTGTCCGTTTTTGCTTCTAAGGCTTCAAGGTTGTCAAATACCTGCTTCATGACTTCGTCAGACATTTGTCCGCCGTCTTCATAGTATTTGTTACAGACTTCAGTCGTAATCGTAAATCCTGGAGGTACAGGCAGGCCAATTCTCATCATTTCAGCCAGATTTGCCCCTTTACCGCCAAGAAGGGATTTCATATCACCCTTGCCATCTTCAAACGCGTATACATATTTCATCATGATCCACCCCTTATCTAGGTCTTATTTCATCATTATTTTTTTTACGAGATCCAGTATGATGCCCGCTGTTTCTTCAACGGCCTTATTCGAAACGTTGATTACCGGACACTTCAACTTCTTCATTATTTTATCTGCATATTCGAGTTCTTCCAGGATTCTGTCCACATTGGCATAAGTTGCTGTGTTGCTTAGGCCAAGTGCCTTCAGTCTTTCCTGTCTGATTTCATTGAGCTTGATCGGGTCTGTTGTCAGGCCAATGATTTTACTTGTTGGTATCTGGTAGAGCTCCTCAGGGATTGGGACCTCAGGAACAAGTGGTACGTTTGCTACCTTGATATTCTTATGTGCCAAATACATGCTGAGCGGTGTTTTAGATGTTCTGGAAACACCAATCAGGACGATATCTGCCTTTTTAATACCACGTGGGTCTTTGCCATCGTCATACTTTACTGCAAATTCAATGGCTTCAACCTTCTTGAAGTACTTCTCATCAAGTCTATGTATTATGCCCGGCTCCTTGATTGGCTCCAAGTTCAGCAACTCTGAAAACTTGCCAATAAGAGGTGCCATCACATCGATACATGCCAGTCCATGTCTTTCACACTCGCTGACAATTTTCTTGCTTGTCGCATCGACAACCGTCGTAAATACCACAATTGCTTTTTCTTCACGCTGAGCCTCACCCAGGATCTGAATAATACTCTCTTCGGTGGATACATATGAGAACTTCTTGAGTTCGTAGTTAGTGTCCTTGAACTGTTCAGCAGTGGCTCTTGAAACCATTTCTGCCGTCTCACCCACTGAGTCCGAGAGAATATATATCTTATATTTTTTACTCATTTTCTTCCTCCCTGAACCTTACTCCATATTTCAACAAACTGATTGGTTATGTTTGTCTTAGAGACCTTTCCTACGACCTTATAACAGCCGTCATCTTGATTTGAAACAGGCTCAACAACAGGCAGGCAATCTATTTGGTGTTCAATTATTTTCTTTGCTGCAAGCAGCAGTGAATCTTCAGGACGTACATAAACAATATTGGGCATTCGTGTCATAATCATCGCAACAGGAATCTTATTGACGTCTGTGCCACCCATGGTTGTCTTAAGCAGGTCCTTTCTGGACACAACCCCCGACAGACATCCATTTGTCGTTACAAATATCGTCCCAACGTCTTCTAGAAAGAGTGTTACGATTGTATCGTAAACTGTCGCTTTTTCATCGATGACTATTGGCATGGACTTCAAGCTTCCAACAGGCTCCAGCCAGCGGTGGTTGAGTTCTTCCACTCCAGCTGTCTCGTCACTCTTTTCGTTGACAAAATATCCGATTTTAGGTTTTGCTGATATAAGTCCTGACATCGTGAGAACCGATAAATCTGTTCGAAGCGCTGACCGTGTCACGCTGAGCCGCTTAGCAATAGCGTCTCCCGTAATTGGCTGGTCCGACTTGATAATTTCGAAAATCTCTCTCTGTCTATCCTTAAGCTCTATTTGCACCACCCCATTTCGTGTGCACTAATTTCATGCTAATTCTTTAACACAAATACATATTACACTACATATTTATGAAAAGCAATATATAGTGTGCACTTATTTAAATTATTTTTTAATAGTGTACAATATTGAACGACCAATACCTTTTTGTTGCAGTATAATGCACATGAACCTACCAAATTTCCCAATCGTCTGATATGTTCGTTTCCAATCTTTTATACCCACATACGTAGGCAATACCCGATAATGCAGATGGATCATGATGAAAAAAACTCTGAAAAGCGCCGCGTTTTTTACTGTGCACTTTTCAGAGTCTGTTAATGAAGGATTACCCTGTCGCTATGACAGTCATTTATTTAAATGTCTAATTAAAACAGAATTCTTTCAGAGATATACTCTACAAGATCTTCAATCTTAACACGTTCCTGCTCCATAGTATCTCTATGGCGGATTGTCACTGCATTGTCCTCAAGTGAGTCAAAGTCAAATGTGATACAGAAAGGCGTACCAATTTCGTCATGTCTTCTATAACGCTTACCAATTGAACCAGCAACATCGTAGTCGATATTGAAATGCTTGCTCAGCAGCTCAAACACTTTGATGGCATCTTCGTCAAGCTTTTTAGACAGTGGGAATACCGCTGCCTTAAATGGTGCCAGCGCTGGATGGAACTTCATGACATTACGTGTAGAACCGTCTTCAAGCTCTTCTTCATGGTATGCATCAATAAGGAATGCAAGCGTAACACGGTCAGCACCTAGAGATGGCTCAATACAGTAAGGAATGTACTTTTCATTCGTTACTGGATCTTGGTACATAAGCTCTTTACCTGAGTGATCATGGTGTGCCTTGAGGTCAAAGTCAGTACGGTCTGCAATACCCCACAGTTCACCCCAACCAAACGGGAAGCGGAACTCAATGTCAGTTGTCGCATTTGAGTAGTGAGAAAGCTCATCTTCACTGTGGTCTCTAAAACGCACATTGCCTTCTGTCATGTTCAGATTCAGCAGCCAGTCCATGCAGAACTGCTTCCAGTATTCATACCACTTAAGGTCCTCGCCTGGCGCACAGAAGAACTCAAGTTCCATCTGCTCAAATTCTCTTGTTCTGAATGTGAAGTTACCTGGTGTGATTTCATTTCTGAATGATTTACCAATCTGACCAATACCAAAAGGAACTTTCTTACGTGCAGCACGCTGTACACTTCTAAAGTTTACGAAAATTCCTTGCGCCGTTTCAGGACGCAGGAAGATTTCTGCACTTGTGTCTTCAGTTACACCTTGGAATGTCTTGAACATCAGGTTGAACTGACGGATGTCTGTAAAGTTTTTCTTACCACATGTAGGACAATTGATCGCATGTTCATTGATGTAGTTCATCATTTCTTCAGCTGACCAGCCATCCACCACTACATCTTCTTCACCATTCTTTGCCATATACGCTTCAATCAGCTGATCGGCTCTGAATCTTGATTTACACTCACGACAATCAAGCAGTGGGTCTGAGAAACCGCCTACATGACCTGAAGCAACCCAAGTTTGAGGGTTCATAAGAATCGCTGCGTCAAGACCGACATTGTATGGGGATTCCTGAATGAACTTCTTCCACCACGCCGCCTTGACATTTCTCTTTAGCTCAACTCCCAGAGGACCGTAATCCCATGTATTCGCTAGGCCACCGTAAATTTCTGAACCTTGGAATATGAAACCGCGGTTTTTAGACATTGAAACAATCTTATCCATCGCTACTGCTGTACCCATTTCACGCACTTCCTTTCATTTATACCGTTCTTTTCATTGTTTTTAAGTCAAAGCATTTCTCCAGCCTATCAAGTATGAAATCACTTTCCAGCTGCCCTCTGCCCATTTCTTTAACTGCCCCGTTATAGTAGTACTTAATAAATATATCAAGAGCGTATTCAATCTTTCTACTTGTGAGCTCTTCAAGACTACCAAGCGTCACTTCAATGAGGGATATGAGGAGCTTTTGCTCAACGGTCGCACCCAGCGGACCATTTGTTTCACTGAGAAGCTTTGTAATGTTCCCCAGCTGCTTGCCACTATTTGACCTGCTCTCAAATCGCTTGTAGCGAATCGGCGAAAGGTCGTCAACATCTACTAGAAAATAATAAAGTTTAGTCAGGATCTGAGCGAACTCCTGCTTCGAATACACTGAAGACTTTGAGCGCACCTGCATCAGGTACTGGGCTACTTCTGACCGGTTTACATCCACTTTATCACCTCCTGTGTTTGCCAATGGACCAGTGTTTTGGTTACACAATTCCCTTTTTACAATAATGCCTAGTCAACCAACCCAAACTGCCTGAACAGTCTGCGACGCCCTATACAAGCGTAACAAAGTAAAAATTCTTTTGTTTCACAAAGACATTTTTACTTTATTACGCTTGTGCAGTTCTTTCTTGTTTTCGGCAATAAAAAAACCTCTCGCCTTGGTTGTCAGAGTTCTGACAATCAAGGGACGAAAGGTTATTTCCGCGGTTCCACCCTCGTTGATGCATACGCATCCACTTTATTCTGTGCTCAAAAGTGCCATTCCCCTGTTTTCATGCATCGAATTTCCACCATCATCGATTCTCTAAAGCCCTCTAACAAGCTACTCATCTTCTTCAGCGCACACAATATGGAGTTTTTATGATTCTAGCATAGATTTAATGGCCTGACAACCAGTTATCACTACTTTTGCGCATCATCAGGGTCAATAAATTTTGCAGTATAGATTTCTTCCTCTAAATCAGCGGCTTCTTCATCTGCTTCTTCAGGCTGGACTGCTTCTTCATCTGAATCCGCTTCTTCATTTTCGCCTTTTGAAAAATGCTTCATGACATCTTCCGCCTTACCCTTCACAGACTCTGCAGTGTCTTCAAGGATTTCTCTGATATCGATGATATCATCATTTTCCTTCACAATGAGAAGCTCACAGCCTGTAGCCAGGGCAGCCAGAATACCGACTGCTGTAGCACCTGTGAAAATCAGTGCACCCACAGCGCCTGCAACAATAGGAATATCCAGAACTGTCTTGTTATCCTTTTGAAGAAGAACACGTGTTACCTGTCCCTTTTTCACCAGTTCCTTAAGCTTTTCAATGACTTCAGATCCGCGATCAGACAAATCGTCCGTAAAGGAATCCTTTTTAGGAATATCCTGACGCGTCTGCTCAATGTAGACAATGGCCTCTAAAACATCTCCACCTGTAAATTCAAGTGCTTCTTTCGCCTCAGCATACGAAGCGCCGGTTCTGTTTCTTACTTCATCCACTTTTTCAAGCGTTACTGACATACGACCACTCCTTATCGATATTTCTAAATGCACACCTTGATCTCGAATTACTCATGCCGTTCGACCAAACCACGTACAAGTCACCGGTGGGCTTTTAAGCAATTCAAGTTTACTCTGAACCCAGTTCTCTAATTGATTTCAAAAATTCGAGACTTTTGAATTGATGTCTTTCCAAATGATGCTTTAAATAGGCATTTAATATAATATCCAGTTTTTTGATATATGAATCATGGATTTTTGTTTTAGAAATAATACGCATATCCTTCACTAAAAAGTACTGCATGATTTTAGGAAGTGTCTTGCCAAGTTTATATAAGGAACTATGTCTCGTCGCACACTGCTCGCAGACAAGACCGCCCTCCTGTACTGAAAACTGCCATTTGCGCTCGCCCGTCGCACCGCACTCAACACACTCAGAAAGCATGGGGCGCAGTCCAATGGTGTCCAAAACCTTCAACTCGAACGCAACTTTTATCTGATCCGGGTTTATCTCTTCGGCCAGAAGGACCTGTATGGCCTCCAGAAGCTCGTAGAAGAGTCTATGGTTCGTCACACCTTCTGCAGTAACCGAATCGGTCAACTCCAGAAACCACGATCCATAGGCAAGCCTGCCCAGATCTTCGCGAAGGTGGTAAAAGGATTCGTGTACATCAATACTCGTCACCTTTGCCATGCCACTGCCTGTCGAAAGATTGTATCTCCCGAAAACAAAGGGATGGGCACCAGAAGCAAACCGGCTCTTTGGATGCCTTGCACCGCTGGCTATGGCTTGAATTTTTCCCGCCTTCTTGGTAAAAAGCGTCAGTATCATGTCGTTGTCAGACAACTTTGTACGCTTAAGCACAATGGCATCGGACGTAAAGAACATACCTGACACCCTTTCGTTCTTTGAACTTCATCACAGCATGGTTTGAGTCAGTATTGTCGCAAGTGTGAAGTAAATTGTAAGTCCAGTAATATCTACAATCGTTGTTATAAACGGTGCAGAAGCAACGGCAGGATCGACTCCAATTCTCTTAAAGGTAATTGGAACAATCGTACCGATGGTTGCAGCTGTGAACATGTTCGCACACATGGCCAGACCAACAATCACACCAATCATGGGGCTACCGCCGATCATGGTTGCGGCCACACCAGAAATACTGGCGCAGACAGCCCCAACAAAGAGACCCGTCAGCATTTCCTGAGCAACGGTCTTTACAACCTCCGCCCCTTCAATATAGCCCATTGCAATACTGCGCACAGTCAATGTAGAGGACTGCGTACCAACATTACCACCCATACCTGCAAGCATGGTCATAAAGAGTGCCAAGGTTGCATCCTTATCAATTACACCTTGGAAGTTCTTAACGACATTCGAGCTAAGCAGACCACCAAATATGGTGATGATCAGCCACGGAAGCCGCGACCTTACTGAAAAATAAATCTTTCTGAAGAAACGGTCTTCTTCCATATCTTCAAGTTCAGAGGATCCCGCAAATTTTAGAATATCCTCTGTTGCTTCTTCTTCGATAACGTCGAGAACGTCATCTACAGTGATGATACCAAGCAGCTTCTGATTGTCATCAACAACCGGAACAGCGAGGAGGTCGTATTTCTTAACTATGGACGCAACCTCTTCCTGGTCATCGTGTACATTAACGGAAATCACATTCTCATTCATGACTTCCCTAATGAGCATATTAGGCTTGGAAACAATCAGCTCCCTGAGTGAAATGACGCCTGCAAGTTTTTCTTTCTTATCTACAACAAAAACATAATAAATCGTTTCAGCATCCGGCGCCGTCTCACGCAGAGTGTCGATTGCCTGATAAATGGACAGCTCCTTATGAAGCACGACAAAATCCTTTGTCATGATACCACCGGCTGTATCTTCATCATACACCAGCAGCTCTTCTACATCACGAGCGTCTTCAATATCCAGATACGCAATAATCTCTTTTCGTCTCTCCATTGGGAGTTCACCCAGAAGGTCAACGATATCATCCTGAGACATTGCATCCAGAATAAGTACTTTCTTTGTTTCACTTAGAGAACTTACCAGCTGCGAAAACTTCTCCGCATCCATCTCTCCAAGAACTGCTGAGGCCTTATCGACCATAAGCAGTCCAAAGAAGTGATCGCGCTGCTCATCAGGTAGTTCGATGAGCAGTTCTGCAATATCCTGCGCATAGGCATCTTCAGCAAACTCTTTGAGCCGCTCGTCTTCACCCAGCGCATACCATACTTCAATTTGCTTGAGTATGATGTCAAAGTCCATTTCATATAGTTTAGCCACTAGCCACCTCCTGGTCGAATTCACGAAAGAAGGATTATTTCGACTAGTCCTGGCGGTAACCGAAATTCTTTAAAAGAGCATCGCTGTCCCTCCAGTTTGAACGCACTTTCACCCAAAGTTCCAGGAAAACTTTTGAGCCCAGAAGCCGTTCAATCTCCTCGCGGGAGCTTTTGCCGACGCCTTTCAGCTTTCTGCCATTCTTGCCTATGATAATCCCCTTATGTGAGTCCCTTTCACAAACAATCGTCGCCTGAATGTCGACGATATCCTGTTTCCCACGTTGTTTCATTGACTCGATTTCTACTGCGACACCATGCGGGATTTCCTGATCCAGATACATCAGAAGCTTCTCACGGATAATTTCCGATACGATTGCACGCTCTGGCTGATCTGTAACCATGTCTGACGGATAATACATTGGTCCTTCAACCATATACTCAGATACCTTATCCAGCAGATAATCCACATTTTTGTTTTCAAGCGCAGATATTGCGATGATGTCTTCGAAAAAGTCATATTGCTTAAAATTCTCGACAATTGCACGCAGGTCTTCTGGATCCATCAAATCCGCTTTGTTGATTACAAGGATGACAGGCGTTTTGACACTCTTCAGCTGATCGATCAGATATTGATCTCCAGGGCCTATCTTTTTGGATTCGTCCACCAGAAACAGAACCAAGTCCACTTCTTTGAGGGTGTTCATCGCAGAGCTTACCATGAATTCACCCAGTTTGTTCTTAGGTCTGTGTACTCCAGGCGTGTCTAGAAAAATCACCTGTGAGTCTTCTGTCGTATATATTCCATGAATCTTATTTCGCGTCGTTTGGGGCTTTGAAGACATGATTGCTATCTTCTCGCCGAGAATGTTGTTTAGTAGTGTCGATTTACCGACATTGGGTCGTCCGATGATCGTGACAAAACCCGACCTGAATTCTTTCAAGTCTTTTCCCTCCATTTGTTGCCGGCTCTCCGGCTGTATTCCTTACTATTTATCAAGCTCGTCGCTTGTGAAGTTAAGGGGCAGCAGCTCGCTTAACTTATACACTTTATAGTCCAGATCCTTTGCCAGAATAACATCAAGATCTGTTCCAAATTCAGCAAGTACCTGTCGGCAAATGCCGCACGGTGATGTGATATCTCGTGTTCTTGATACGATGGCGATGGCAGTAAACTCACGTTCACCCTCCGACACCGCTTTGAACAGAGCCGTTCTTTCTGCGCAGTTTGTTCCGCCAAAAGACGCACATTCCACGTTGCAGCCAGTGTAAACCTTACCTGACTTTCCTAAAAGAGCAGCACCTACATTGAAATTAGAATACGGCACATAGGCCATTTCCATTGCTTCATAAGCTATTTCAACAAGTTTTCTATAATCCATTTGCTCACCATCCTAGCGTTGACTCACCTTCTACGATTTGAAACCAAGTCACACCCGGATTAAAGACGATCTCTGAACCCGCAGAGTCTTTGTAGACTGTACGCGCATAGCGGTCTGCCTTACTCCAAGTGATTTCAAGTTTCTCGCCATTAGATATGAAGTAGCCGCTTCCTTCACCAATGAGACTTATGTTTCTTCTGCCTTCATCATCAATAACCTTATGCGTCGCCTTCTGAATGATAATATTGTCAGCAACCAGCTGCACATCATTATTCTCATCGAGGTGCGGCGCACCGTTGACCGAACGTTCATATTTTCCCGTTGACGCATTGAAGCTAAATTCAATATAGTATCCAACACTGTCACGCGATGATGGTTGCTTATAAACCGCCTTCACATAGGTGCAAGGCGTACCGTCAATCTCCTGAAGTGTTTCACTGTATTTCGCACCGCCAAAGCTGCCTTCTTGCCTGTAGCCTTTTCGCTGAGATTCTTTCTGAATTGCTTCAACACTGGAATACATGTTATGTGGTATTTTCTTGTGACGGGTTCTCCAAAATACGTTTCCGCCGCTTGAAAGGCCGTCGATGTCTGCCATATTCAAGTTGATGATGTCGGTCATTGCCTGCATGGATCCGCCCACATGCACATAGTAAGGGTCATATTCCAAGGCTCTGTCAATAAAATATGGCCTAGCACTGCGCACAGGTCCAACCGGTGATGGACTTCCTGACTGGAAGACCGCCATGTAACGGGTAATGCGCCCTTCTGCCAGTATTTCATAGATGTGATCAGCCTGACTCAGACCTGCCTGTGGTCTCGCGCCATAATGATTGTCAAGCATGACGACACTGGGTCTGATTTCAAGCACACTTTCCCCCACCGGCTTGCCGGTCAGAGGTGAACGCGCTGTAAGATTTTCATCTACAGCATCTGCCTGCTGCGTTTCTTCGACAGGTGTTTCTTCTGCATCGATTTCTTCAGCCTGCACGTCTTCCACAGGTTCACTTGTGCTGAGTTCATCTACTTCTATGATAACTGGTTCAGATGGTGCTGCCGATACGGCTTCGGTTTCTGAAACGCCACTTCCGCACCCCGTTGTGATTGCCAGTGCGGCAATCAGCACATGCACTAAATATTTTCTATTCATAACCGCCTCCGTTATTCCCTGTGAATTCCCAAGTTGCTGAGTACTGCCTCTTCTTTACTGCGCATGATCTTAGTGTTTTCTTCTGTATCATGATCATACCCAAATAAATGAAACATACTATGTGCTGTCAAATAACAGATTTCACGTTCAATGGAATGTCCGAAATCCTCTGCCTGTTCAGCGGCACGTTCAAGCGATATGACGATATCGCCAAGCGCCAGTTCTTCTGGATAGGACGCCATTTCTGAAACCATTTCGTATTGAGGAAAACTCAGAACATCAGTAGGCTGGTCCTTGCCGCGATAATCCCGATTCATTTCATGAATCTGAGCGTTATCCACAAATACCAGACTCACTTCGCAAAAAGTGTCAATACCTTCGCATTCAAGAGATGCCTCAATAACTTCCCGCACCTTTTTCAGGAGGTCATCATTTACCTCGATCTTATCTTGCTGATCCATCATCAAAATATCTGGTGACTGCATAACTACCTCCTTACATCAAACTCACTTAAATCAGGGTATTCAATCCGCTCATGAAAAATGCCCGTCAAGACAACCATAAAAGCAGCTTTGATCTTCCCCAAATCCTTAAATGTGAGTTCCGAAGCTTCCAACTGGCCTTCCTGCATCTTACCACTGATGATTTTATCAACCATCTCCAGAATATTTTCCTTTGTAGGCTCCTGGATACTTCTGACTGCAGCTTCAACAGAATCGGCGAGCATGACAATTGCCGCCTCGCGAGATGACGGTTTTGGTCCTTCATAAGCAAAATCCGCTGGGTTCACAAGTTCTGGCTTACCAGCTTCTTCACAGGCCTTATGATAGAAATATTTAATACGTGTCGTACCATGATGCTGAAGGATAATGTCAATGATTTCACTCGGAAGTCTATGCTTTTCTCCCAGCTCTTCACCGTACGTAGAGTGCCTTCTTATTATACTAGCACTGACCACGGGAATCAACCTGTCATGGGGATTCTCGGCAGTGATTTGATTTTCTTTGAAATAGTAGGGGCGTTCAAGCTTTCCAATATCATGGTAGAAAGCACCGACACGGGCAAGCAGGCTGTTCGCACCGATGTCATGCGCTGCCGCCTCCGCCAGATTTCCAACCAGTATACTGTGATGATATGTCCCTGGCGCTTCTATCAAGAGACGCTTGAGTACAGGATGATTTGGATTCGAAAGCTCAAGCAGCTTCATGGGGGTTAGAATATGAAACAGGGATTCGATGACCGGGAGCAGCCCAAGCGCCAGCACTGCTGCCAAAATACCGCCGACAGCCCCTTTGAGAGCAACAAGTGTTGTTTCCATGATATCTGTACCCGAAAGCATGCCAAGGGCGAAAAGAAGGACGCTCTTGATGATTGCAATATAGGCACCTGTCATAAGGATGCCGCTCCTATGGTATGTCTTCGAGATGCTGAGTCCTGCGATTATACTGGCAATCAGCATAACGATAAGTCCATTAAGAGTCGCACCTGTCCATACAGTAACCGAAATTGCGAGCAGGGCGCTGACCACAATGCCAACGGCTGGTCCAATGGACAGTCCAAGCAAAATGGAGGACAAGGATACCGGAACCAAATAGAAAGACATCAGGTTCACGGCTCTCGAGGTTAAGAAAATCAAGAGAAATGTTGAAACAAGGAGTATGATTTTCTTTGAATCCACCAGAATGTCTTCATGGAAAATGCTCAGATAGGCAAAAAGTGTCACGACAACAACAAGACAAAATCCCAATATGCCGTATACCTCAAGCTTGTCTGAAATTGCATCTGTATAAAGAAGCCCTGCAAGTCCAAGCAGTCTCAAATGTTCAGAGGTAATAGTCGATCCTTCACGCACTATTGTCGTTCCAGACTCAATAATGACCGTATCGATTTCAGAACGTCTGGCTGTTATGACCCGTTCTGTCGCCTCTGTATCAACAAACTTATTGGGTCTTAGGTGTGTCGATACGATTTTACTCATGACAAGCTTGGTCTGATCGTCATAGTCCAGTGAGTTCAAATAAATATCGACATCTGTGATTTCCTGTTCAATCTCATTTTCAGAGACACCGGTACCCATGGTTTGCAGCACCAAGTCATTGACGATTGTCTCAACATCTTCAAGCTTTCTCTGATCCATAAGTGCCAGGGTTTCAAGGTCGGTCTCAGAAAGCCCGCTCTCTGTTTCCATACCTGTATAAACCTGTATCAGCACGTCAGAGTCATCGGCAAAATCACTGCGCACCTCGTATAAGCGCTCAAAAAAATGCCTGATTTCTTTTTTTGCATCCACCTGTACTGTCGGATCGATATAGAGCACCTCTTCTACTTCGGCTTCAGCCTTATCCCTAAGACGGGAAGTCGCCGCATCGTCGACCAGGTCACTGGTAATTACAATATCTTCACGTGCCGTGTCGCCTATTTCATAAACATACTTGCCTGCGCCCATTGTCGATGAAATGGCAAAAAACATCGTGAGCCACAGAAACAAACCTATGCCAAACACTTTAAGTTTACTGCTCTTGAAGACCTTCGAGAAGAAATAAATTTTCTTTAAGCTCTTTCGGAGTTCCATAGACACCCCCGTGTATGATTGTCCCAATTACTACGTTGACTGTTTTATCTCTCTATCTGCAATGTATACTGCCCTATCTGCTGGTGACAATTTTATCTGCTTGAGGGTTTGCTTTTGCCATGCCCTCTTGGTTTCTGATTCGCCTTATAAATCTGCTTGCGCTCATGCTTTTCATAGGACTTTATAATCTTCTTCACAAGCCTATGACGCACTACGTCACGCTCAGTCAAATACACGAATGCTATTTCGTCAACATCCGAAAGCACTTCAGCGGCATGGGCTAGACCCGATTTCTTGCCGGATGGCAAGTCAACCTGAGTCGCATCGCCATTCACAACCACTTTAGACCCAAAGCCAAAACGTGTAAGAAACATTTTCATCTGTTCCTTAGTTGTATTTTGCGCTTCGTCTAGAATAATGAAGGAATCGTCAAGTGTACGACCGCGCATGTAAGCCAGCGGCGCCACTTCTATCAGGCCACGTTCCTTATACTTAAGGTACTTGTCTGCTCCGAGAATATCATACAGGGCGTCGTAAAGCGGTCTGAGGTATGGATCGATCTTCATTTGCAGATCGCCCGGCAGAAAGCCCAGACTTTCGCCTGCTTCAACAGCAGGGCGTGTGATGATGATTCGGCTGACTTCATCGTTTTTAAAGGCTCGTACAGCCATTGCGACTGCCATATATGTTTTTCCGGTACCGGCGGGACCAATACCAAAGGTCACATCGTTGTTCTTAATAGCTTCGTAGTATTTTTTCTGCCCAATGGTTTTCGGTTTTACAAGCTTGCCCCTTGAACTGATGACAATAACGGATTCGTCCAGTCCGCTCAGTTCTTCCGAGTCCCCTATTTTTATTGCGCCAATATAGTATTCCAGCTTGTGAGGATCAATTTTCTCGCCAGCCAATATAGAGGCCTTGAGCTCAGCAAACAGCTCCTCCACCTTACCGCAGTTCACATCTGAACCAAATATGATTATATCGTCGTCTCGGGATGTCAGTGTGACGTCAAATTCCTTTTCAATTGTTTTCGCGTGCTCATCCAGATTTCCAAACAGTTGATACAGCAAATCAGCATTACCCACGCGTATTCTTTTGTCTACTCTCTCACCCATGGTGTCGCCTCCTTCTACTTGGGAAACAGAATAGTCCCAAGATATCATGTTTCCCTACTATTTTACCATATCACATGTCCTATTTCCTGAATTCTCCACGTTTTTTGAATTTTATTTCTGGATTATTGGAGCATGTTACAAGGCAGGTGTACCAGTTGATTTTCAGGCATTCACCTTGTACTTTGACCTAGCCAAAGAACAGACCGAGCAATTTGCGATTGCTCTCAGGTTTTCGACTTTGTCGACAAGATGACAGACTTTAGAAAACTTCGAAAGACCAGGCGCGGATAAAATCCACTCTGTGAGCGTACTCGCGTACGTGATTAGAGTGGATTTTATCCAGCAACACAGTATTTCGGCGTTTTCTACAGTCTGCGTGCAATCTGCGATTGCTCTCGTCGCTAGCGCGCCCAATAAAAAAATGATAAGGAATGAAGAATAAGCATTGCGATACTAATTCCCTACACACCGGTATTATATTTTATCCACCCAAAGAACAGACCGAGCAATCTGCGATTGCTCTCGTCGCGGGCGCGTCCAATAAAAAAATCGATAAAGAGAGAAAAATAAGCATTGCATGCTGATTTTTCTCTCTTTATCGATTTTTTTGCTGTTCTTTGCTTTCACGGACGTCAAAAACCCGCTGAATTACTCCAGCGGGTTGAGTGCTACATATGAAAGCATTCGTATGTACTATGATAGTAGTTCACGAACAACTTGAGATACGAACTTGTTGTCTGCTTTGCCTTTTGTCTTAGGTGACAATGCACCCATAACCTTACCCATGTCCTTCTGAGAAGACGCGCCGACTTCAGAGATTGTTTCCTGCACAATGGCACGAACTTCTTCTTCAGTCATTTGCTTAGGTAGGTAAGCCATAAGAACTTCGATTTCTCGTTTAGCTTCATCTACAAGGTCTGTACGCTCTGCTTTCTCGAATTCTTCGATTGCAGCGTGTTTCTGTTTGACTTGTTTTGCAATGATATCAATGATTTGTTCTTCAGAGATATCGGCACGGTTATCTACCTCGAACTGCTTAATCTGAGCTCGTAGCATAGTAATCGTAGATTTGCGAACAGCATCTTTTGCCTTCATTGCTTCTTTCAAGTCAGACATGAGTTGATCTTTCATTGACATTCAGATCACCCTTTCATCAAAAGAAAAGAATTTATCGCTTCTTCTTTTTGCGAGCTGCTGCTTCAGACTTTTTCTTTTTCTTAACGCTTGGCTTTTCGTAATGCTTTCTCTTCTTAACTTCAGCAAGAACGCCAGCTTTAGCAGTCTCTCTCTTAAATCTACGAAGTGCGCTATCGATAGTCTCGTTTGGTCCTAGTTTAATACCTGCCATTTTTGTTCCCTCCCCCCGTTTTTAAATTTCGGTTGACAGGATAATACTGCTTTTGCATCCTGTCTGCATTCTGGGTTATGGTTAAACCATAAAACAGAGGAATCTCAGAATACTAAGATATTATACATGATAATGCTGGAAGTTGCAATAGCTTTTATCCAGGAGGCCACTGAAGATTTCTGCCGCCTAACAAATGATAATGAAGGTGCTGAACCTCTTGACCTGCCTGATCTCCACAGTTGCAAACCACTCGATATCCACCCTCAGCTACTCCAAGTTCCGAAGCAATTTCTTGAATTTTTAATGTCAGATGTGCCATAATTTCTGCATGTTCAGCCGTCATTTCGTTTAACGAAGCAAAATGAACCTTTGGAATTACAAGCACATGCTTGGGTGCCGCCGGATTCAAATCATGAAAAGCTAGAATTTTATCATCCTCATAAACTACATTTGAAGGGATTTCTTTATTGATGATTTTACAAAATATACAATCACTCATATTTACACCTCCATATCATTCAGTAGATTACTCTACCTTTTTATGATAATAATACTGCCTTTTTATTATACCAATTCACCAATCAAAATATCATTTTCTCGGCGAATGATTTTAACACGCTTCATTGTGCCAATATATTCTTCAGAAAGTTCAACTGCAATTCTCATATAATGATCATCCAGTCCCTCTATATAGTTCGGCATGGTGTCAACATTTCCTTCAATAATAATATCAGCATTTTGTCCAATGAAGGAATCCAAATAAGATTCAGACATATCATGTGCAAGCTCCATGAGCTTGGTGCTTCTTTCAGACTTGATATCTCCATGAACTTGGTCTTTCATTTCTGCTGCCGGGGTGCCTTGACGCGGAGAATACTTGAACACATGAATTTGACTGAAGCCAATGCGCTGTGCAAAAGCATAAGTTTCTTCAAACTCTTCGTCTGTTTCTCCAGGAAAACCTACAATAATATCCGTTGTGAATGACGGTTGATCAAGTTCTTCCCTTAAACGGTCAACAATGGCCGCGTACTCAGCCGTTGTATACTTCCTGTTCATACGTTTGAGCACTGTGTCTGAACCACTCTGTAAGGATAGATGGAAGTGATTGCAGAATTTCGGCATTTCTTTAATTGCCATTATAAATTCTTCAGTAAACATTCTTGGCTCTAGTGAACTTAATCTGATGCGTTCAATGCCATCTATGTCGTGTACTTCCTTTAATACGGACGTCAGGGTTACCCCACTTAGGTCTTTACCGTAAGACGCTACGTGAATGCCTGTTAGTACAATTTCCTTGAAGCCATTTTCAGCCAGACGTTTTACTTCACTGACTACATTTTCAGGTTTTCTGCTTCTGATTGGACCACGTGCATAAGGAATAATACAATATGAGCAGTACTGGTTGCAGCCCTCCTGAATTTTTAAAAAGGCACGTGTCTTATCTTTTACAGTATCTATTTTAAGTTCTTCGAACTCACGAACTTTCATAATATCATCGACCATGACTACTTTATCCCAGACAGGTACGTCTTCAACAAGGTCAACAATCTGTTTTCTATTGTTGGTACCAATGATGATGTTGACGCCTTCGATTTTCTCCACTTCTTCTGGAGAAACCTGCGAATAGCATCCAACCACACCAATAATTGCCTCTGGATTCTTTCGCTTGCAGCGTCTGATGAATTGTCGTGATTTTTTGTCACTCAGGCTCGTAACCGTACAGGTATTGATGACATATACATCTGCACGTTCTTCGTTGTCAACAACGCGGTAACCACGTTCCTGAAAGAGTTCCAACATGGCTTCTGTTTCGTATTGATTTACCTTGCATCCCAGGGTCATCGCTGCCACGGTACGCCCCAGTTCCTTCTTGTTCTCATCAGTACCATTTGTACTGTTCAGTTTGATATCTACCATTTCTTCCTCCACGTTCTACTACTAATTAATAAATGTATCACGTGTTTGGTGATAATTCAACTGCAAATCGCATCCTAATAAATCTTCTAGAGATTAATTCAATTTCGAATTTGAAGACGCTATTTCTTATTACTAACTCATGGGGAGGACAGCTTGACTATAGCAGGACAAACTTGACTATTCCCCTCGGTATACAAACTGCTGTTAGTTATTGAAAAAATGGTAGCAACAGTCTTTTCCCTGTTACTACCATTCTATCATTTCGTTTATCGCTATTCTTTTAAATTTATAACTAGTAATGATCCTTACATGATACTATATAGATATTATCAGCATCTACTTTATAGACAAGTCGATGTTCACTGTCTATTCTTCGTGACCAATATCCGTTAAACTGATGTTTCACTGGTTCAGGCTTTCCAAGGCCATTGCTGTATCCGTCACGCTCGATGCTTTTTATGAGTTTATTAATTTTCTTCAACTTGCTTTTATCACTAATCTGCCAGTATAGATAATCATCCCATGCGATGTCTGCGAATACTTTATTCATCTATCAGTTCTCTCTTCTTAGAAAACCCTTTTTCAATTTGCTCAACACCTTTAGCAATCTTTGTACTTAGCATTGGATTAGAGAAAATCCTAAAGTTTTCCATGATATTGTTGTACTCATTTTCAGACATCATGACAACATTCTCTTTTCCACTTCTCGTAATGATCAATGTCTCGCTATCATCAACTACCATATCGCAGACATTCTTAAAGTCCTTTCGAACATTCGAACTAGCTAATGCTTTCATTTGAGCACCTCCTTATCTTAACCACATTATACAACATATTGTACGGTATTTCAACAAATACGTACAATATGTTGTACGGTTTAATTAAAAAACCTTTCTCGAATCTTATATTTCATTGAATCTGCATTCATCGTAACACCTCCATAACTCTACTGACCATATTTGTAATACCCATCTTTTTTGCATAAAGGCTCAACTTGAATTTTTTCGTTTTTGGATTTAGCATATATTCTTTCAGTGCTGTATTGACAATCGCCCGGTCCATCCTGCTTCTATACTTGATTACATCACAGATGGTGCGCTCCACGTCATACACTCTAATTGTGTTTCCATAATAAGAATCCATTTCGACAACGCCTAAATCATGCAGGTCCTTTTTGACATAATGAAAATCAACAAGATCCTCACTATGCCTATGCGTGTTATATCCTGCTGGGACTGTCATCACAAGCCTTGATGGTGTTCTATCGGACAAGTCATGTAACATAAGCGCTGTTTCATGTGAGAAAATCCCTTTTGGACATTTCAGTTGCATGACATATAAGGTGTCATAGGTCTGATTTGGTAGACTATACACCCCTCGTGCAATACGTTCAATCTTCCCTGCTTTTGCCCAATTGGTCATCGTCGTCGATGACACGCCACAGGCTTCAGCTTGTACAGTTGTGATGACACTTGTTTTTATGAGCCTTGCCTCAATTAAGGAAAATTTACTCATAACACGCACTTCATATCTATAATTGAATTGCTTAACGTGCTTTCTATATGCCAATATAATAGCACATTAAGCAAGTTTTGTTTCTACTACAAACTCTTGAGACCACTCACTGTGAACTTTCCAAACGCAAACGCACAAATCACATAAGGAACAATACCAAACGTCTGATGACCTTTATAGCAGAAGATAGTCATACCCTTTCCTAAACCGCCGCATCAACCATGCCAAGCTAATTCGTATCAATATCTACTTCTTTAAGCACGACTGCCCTTTGTTTTTTCTTACATTTCTAATTATCTGCAGCTTTCAGAAAAAATTGAAAAAAAACATTCTCTGAAAGATGTTGAGCGTATGCTATTGAAAGGACCTGCTCTTATTGACATACAGAGCATTGATCGAACTGGTCTTGAAAAAACTTATACCTCATTAATTCTCGGTTATGATTCTGCTGAACTTGAACATAATAGTTCTGATTCAGTGTCCGATCTGAAGCTGCAGAAGCTAATGAAAAACAAAGCTAAATTTGAAAAAGCGCTCAATCGCCTTGAAGATCTGTTCCTGTTTTCTGAAGAGGCTATGTCAAAAAAGGACTATCTATTCAAGAAACGTGATCTTATAGAGCAGCTTTCCAGCCTAAACTCTGAGATTGAAAGTTACCATAAAGAGTCCTTAAAATCATCTATACAATCAAAATCATTTATAAGCGATGCTACTGATTTACTGCTCTTTGAGTCATTCCAAAATTCTAAGCTAGTATTTAAAAGGTCTTTTCTTGCGTCATTAGATCGTGAACGCGTACAGGAACTCATTCAATCTGTAATCGAGGTAATTGAAGTCAAAAATAAGAAAGTACATTCAATTACATTCTCAAATGGGATTACACATAAATTCATGTATAAGGCTGAAAATAAGCAAAAGATAAGGACCCGTGAGAAATTGCACTACAGGTCCTATTATGATATGGTTATGGAATTTCTAAAAGAAAACGGTTCTGCTTCCAGAGTTGAAATTGAAAAGCTGACCGGAATGAGACGTACAGGTGCACTAGCACTCGTAAATGAGCTTATCGATGAGGGTGTTCTTGAAAAACGGGGTAGTTCGATTGCGATTAGGTATTTTATTAGAATATGATACCTCTCTATATTGTAAACTTCTCTTTTGTAATTTCATCAATCAGCGGTGGCCTATAATCATTTTGACTTAAGCTTTCCAAACTTTGACCCAATACAGTTGAAAGACGATGTACTTCTTCATTCGTAGCATCTAATGAACTAAAAATGTGTACAAGTCGTTTGGTATTTATTTTTGACTCCATACTTAACCATAGATGTGAAATACCATTGTGTGTAACATATTTTACAATATTATGAACAACTATTTTTCTATCAAACATTACTGCACCTCCCCTGATGATCTATATGAGTATTATACCCGGCAGCTCACATAGCATAAACACACGACTTAATAAATCACTACACACATACATTTGATATAATCTGCTCAAATCAAATAGATTACTCGGTAATTAATTATGGCTTAAACCTACATAACACACTTTGCTGGTAGATATAGCTTATCATTGAGCAATACTTCTGTAAGCAAAAAACAAGCGATTGTAAAAACGACAATCGCCTAAGTACTAAATCCCACCAAATATTTTGTAAGTCGACAAATCAATAAAACGCTTACTTATCGCTGCCTATATACCAATAAGTTGCCCCTAGTAGGAATGCTCCACCAACAAAGTTTCCTAAAGTTACATAGAGGAGATTATGGGCTGCGGCAGAAAGTGTCAGTGTCTCGGGATGCGGCGCCATTAATCCTACACTGAAAATAGTCATATTTGCTATGCTATGTTCAAATCCTGATGTAATAAAAGCAAATAGACACCAGAATATCATAATTAGTTTACCTGTCTCAGTTTTCATTTTTATAAAGCAAAATACTGCCAGACATACAAGCAAGTTGCAGAGTATTCCTTTGAAGAAAAGATTACTTGCTGATGCACTCATTTTACCAGAGTTAAGCGCTATGAAGAATTCTGCCAACGGACCGTTAACTAAACCTGTTGAAACGTATAACCACGCAAGAATTATGCTCCCAACCAAGTTGCCTATGTAGGATACTATCCATATTTTTATACTGTTCCCCCAAGAAACTTTTTTCTGCAGTGATCCAATCATCATGATGAAATTATTACCTGTAAAAAGTTCAGAACCTACCATAACAACAAGACTTAATGCAATTCCAAATGAGGCACCCATGATTGTCTTCCTAAATGGGTTTGGTCCGATGGTACCACCTATTGTTGCAATAAGAATGACTCCTAGACCTACAAATATACCTGCCATCATCGATAGCAACAGGTATTTAATTATACTTTTCTTTAGCAAAGTCGCCTTCCTAATTGCAATATTTCCAACATTGTCAAGAATCTCTTGATACATAATCTGCTTCTCCTTTTTGCGCACACCTAGTCAAGCGGATTCTCATGGAGAAGTTTAAGGTGTTGGCGTTCTTCGTTAATTAGTTTTTCAATATCAGCGTGTCGATATTCTGGAACTAGCTTTTTCAATTCAGTTAGTAGTAAAATTGTATCCTTTTCAAGGCTTATCGCCATGTTATAACATGCAGTAATATCATTTAAATCTGTTGCAGACTTAAGCATTCCAACTGTATTGCTTAGCAGCACATTCATATAACTAATGTACTCTTCTGTTAATTGATTGTGCTCAAAATTAACAAATAAGGCTTTATAGACTTCGTAAGTGGATTTGTGCTCAAGTTCTTGCTCGGCCAATCTTTCGAAGAAATCACGCAGTTTGGCGTTCGCTGTCTTGCGTGCCATTTCAACGTAATTCCTATTGCCCATTTTTTCAAGCTCTATTAAAACGTTCAGCAAATCTTCCAATGTGAAAATAGCATTCATGCCAAATCCTCCCTATTTGAACTGGTTGTCTTGTTTATACCAATATCCCGACCACTGAATATGTTCTGCCACTTGAGCCTCAGGGTTCAAAATCACATTACTCATAACATGTTCTTTGAACGCATGATATCCGACTCGATCTACAATATATCCTATATGCTCTTTAGCAAGGGAGCGGTCAATATGCTGTTCTACAAATCCATAAGTGTTCTTAATGATTTCCACAATGACATCCTCAGTGGCCCACTTTATAAAAGGCATAGCAATACGTGGATTCCTTTTCCCAGTGCGCCCCATAATGACCATTTTGAAGTATTTTTTTTCACTTCGTGTCCATGCCCCTGTAGGACACTTAAGGATACACTCGCCGCAACCAATACACTTTTCTGTATCGCGTTCTATATTGAACTCTACATTCGTTAAGGCACCAGTTACTTTCTTTTTGCAGTTTTTAACACATGCTTCACATGTTATGCAGCGACTTGCATCATACTGCGGAATGGTTGTACAGATAATCCCAAAGTCTTGCATGTGAGCCTTAATGCAGTCGTTTGGACAACCAGTTACTGCTATTTTGAAGTGAAGATCATTTGGATAGCATTCTCTCTCCAGTCTTTGAGCTAGGGCGGTTGTATCCGCATTGGCAAATGGACAGACTCTATTGCCTATACAAGCTGACATGTTCCGTGTACCAGCTGCAGGATATCCATCCTCTCTTATGTCCATTTCCAAGCCAAGCGATTGAATCATAGGTTGAATTATTTGATTGATCTCTGAAATATCATCGAATGCCATTCCTGGTATTTCAAAGCCTTGTCTGGCGGTAAGATGCACGGTTCCATTTCCATAATCGTCTGCAATACTCTGAACCAAAGATAAATATTCCGCTTTCAGATGCCCGCCTGGTACACGTATTCGGAGACAGGTTTTATCTCTGTTTTTTGTAATTCTATATGCATTTTTCGTGACTTTTTTGCGATCTACACTCACATCTCCACCTCCTAATCAAACATTTTTTTCGCTTTTACATAACTAAATACTGGACCTTCCAGGCAAACATAAGTTTCGTCAATCTTACAGTGACCACATTTACCAATCCCACAACTCATCTTTCTTTCAAATGAGACTGTGATGTTTTCTTCCGGTATCCCTTGTTTGATCAACTCCAGGGTTGTAAACTTCATCATAAGTGGTGGTCCGACAACTATAACTTTTGTTTTTGGCAAATCCGAAAGGTCCAAATCTCTAATATGTGTCGTAACCAAACCAGTCTTTCCTGCCCATTCTTCAGAAGCATGATCAACTGTAACTGTCAAATTGAAATCTTTTGCCCAAGCTACAAGATCACTTTCAAACAGCATATCTTCAGGCGATTTAAAACCCACAATGACTTGGAATGAAAGAAGCTCCTCAGCATGCTCATGAAAGTAGCGAATAACATTTTTAACGGGAGCTAAGCCTGTACCTCCCGCAATGACTATCAGTTTAGAATTCTTATAAGAATCTAAATCAAATCCATTGCCATATGGACCTCTCATGAAAATCGAGTCTCCAGGTTGCAGTTCAAAAACTGAGTCTGTCAAACGTCCTACTCTTCTTATGGTCATTGAAAGTGTGCTCTGGTCAAAATCGCTTATAGATATTGGCGCTTCGCCTACACCAGGAATGGATATTTCCATGAACTGTCCACCGATAAGTTCCTCTTTCTTCTCAATTATGAAAGTGGAATCAATCTCTGTTTCGGCCTTAATAGACAGAACCTTATATACCTCGGGTAGATAACTATTTATCATTAGTTGCACCCCCTTCAACTATCTCATTTAATTTATTGATACATTTTGAGAAAGATATGTATTCAGGGCAAACATCATCACAGCGTCCACATCCAACACACATATGGTATCCAAAACGCTTATGGAAATCATTTATTTTGTGCATGGTCTTAAATCGCATGCGCTCTCCATTCTTACCACGGAATCCATGCCCGCCCGCCATATCAGTAAAGCCATCAATGTGACATCCAGCCCAAATCCGACGTCTTTCACCAACCTGCTGATTTGTTTGTGTGTGTACATCCTGCATTGTGAAGCAACTGCATGTTATACATGATGTATTACACCTACCACAAGCAACACAGCGCCGAGTATATTCTTTCCACACATCATTATCAAAAATCTCTGCTGTCACTTTTTCAACTGGTGGGATCGTCACCTTTACTTGATTTTCTTGTACAAACGATGGCTCAAAATCTAGTATTTCTGCGTTATTTAAGCAATCAGTAAGCAGACTTTCATCATTGACTTTCATCTTAATATCCTGGTCACCAAAACTAGCTGCTAAGGCATAGTCTTCGGTTTTATTTGCATTCATTGATACACAGTAGCAACTATCGAAACCATCTGTACATTCAATCATGGCAAATTTTAAAAGATCACGTCTTCTTTGATAATAAAAATCAGAAAAGTCACCATTTTGTAAAAAGATTTCATCAAGGCGTTTGATTCCGTTTATATCACAAGGTCTTAAAAACAAGAGTATGGGTTTAGTATCAATGTCTGGTACCGTTATTTGATCTTTGGAAAAATAAAATAGAGATTCTCTTATTGGATAAAATATCTCTTTGGGCGAATAAAAGCTCTTCCTATCAACTACTAAGTCATCCAAGCTGTTGATTTCACCATATCCAATAACGTCGGTATCTGAATGTTTCCCCTTTCCAGCCATAAGCACTGGGCCAAAAATGCGATACTTTTGGGATAGTTCATTCAGAAAGGTGTTAAAAAGTTGATGTTTTAAACTGAATGCCATCATTAGTCTCCTTTTGTCAGTATTTTGTCAATCAAATATTGTATTTTGGGACTATACCGTAATTGGAATAGACCCAAATTAAACCGATAAGGTTCAATCCTTAGCAAACTAATCGGTTTTAATGATTTTGATTGTATATTAACAAACAATTCTATTCAGTAACCGATGATACCATTATGACCCGATTGTCATTTTGTATGTCCGGCTAATTATTCAGGTTGATGATAATCTCAAACTGCGAGTTCCTCCATAAGCTAACAAACTGAATATTAAAGTCCACCCCATGGAGAAGCTAAGCGCTCACAGAGTGGACTTGAAAGTTAATCAAATTTATTTTTTTATTTGGTGTAACTTAAATCAAATTACATAACACGTTTTCCCAGAGGATATAGTTCATTATCCTCCCTATCCATACGCTTGATAATCCTGTCGCACATATTCACGATATCCTTTTTTGCATTCATTCTATTATTCAAGATTCTTGATTTGGTATTATAATTATCCTTGAATACCACGAAGTCTGTGCTCAGATTACCCATTTCATTCTGGAAATCATTTGCCTTTTTCTGAAGCATCGGGTCAATGCTATTCTTCATCGCTGGATACAAAAATCGGTCCTCATTGCCAAGATGAATTTTTATAGCACCAGCCAGTTGACTAATAGACCTAGCAATTATCGCTGCGTTTTCTTCAATATTCTCTAAGTTCCTTGTAATCTCTAAAATGGTGCTTCTAATATTCTCATGCGCCTTAATCATTTGATCAATATTTGCCATTATCTCTTCCTCCTAGACATGCTGTGAGTCAACGTTGTAATAAAAACCTCTATATATCAAAGTTTTTCTTTTAACGAATCATACGTTCATTAACATGCTCTTATTGTATGCAAATTGATTCTCCAATTCCGTAACGTATGTTACATCCTAGCAAAATCATATATTTCATATCGATTGCACTGTTTATGCGGTTTTATCGATATCATAAAAACACCTAAATTTCATATTTAGGTGTTTTCACAAGTGATTTCTATTTCACATAATTTTGTGGCGCGGGTGCCTTCACAACAAACAACTCGAGTACATCATCGTTGCTATTTCCGACATTCATTTTAATGCCGTATGGAATTTCAAGGAGGGTACCTTTGTCATATTTATGGGCCTCCTGGTTTTCAAGTCGAATCGTCAACGTTCCGCGTACTACATTCATATAAACATTTGAATTCGAATAGTGTTCAGGTAATCCTTCACCCTTGTTAAATACCATATGAATGTAATTCACATTCTCATCCATGATTAGCTTTTCTACAGCATTTACATCTGCTGTACTGTACTTGAATATTTTTTCTATCATTATCTTTCTCCTCATTTAAATACAAAATATTAAACTTGCCTTGTGAAAGAATCAGGATTTACATTCATATCACCTCTTTCAATTTAAAAATGGTCCAATCATATATTTGTGCCATTACTCATGCTGAAATGTGACAAATAGTACTGGAATGACAATCATCGTTAGAAATGTAGCTGACAAAATGCCGCCAATGACTGTAATTGCTAATGGTGAAAATCGTTCGGAACCAAGTGCGAGCTGCAATGCCAAAGGCATCATACCTACCACATCTGAGAATGCAGTCATCATAATAGGACGATAGCGGCTCTTAACTGCTTCAATCACTGCCGCTTCAGCACCAAGGCCTTCTTCCTGTTTCTTAAGTGCGTAATCAATAACCAAAATCGCATTATTTACAACTGTCCCAGCCAATAGTATAAATCCTAGCAGGACTGGCATCGATACATATTTTCCACTGATAGCCAGAGCTGGTGCAATACCTATTATTACCAATGGTATTGATGCCATAATTGTTATAGGGTGAATGAAAGAATTGAACTGAGGCACAAGGACGAGATAAACAAAAATCACTGCGAGCCCCAGCAAGAACAGCATATCCTGCATGGATTCACCCATATCTGCACTTTCACCGGTAAGCGCCGCAGAATAACCACTTGGTAATGGCCATGCGCGTAGAATTTCATTAATATCACCCGTTACATGGCTATATGCTCTATCGTCTGTATAACCCAAGATATCAATGGTATATTCCAGATTTTCTTTTGTGACCATATTTGACCTCTTATTCATTTCAACACTGGCCAAGCTTCTTAAGGGTACCCTTACTCCCGAGGGCGCTGTAATGCTCAGATCCATTAAATCAGAATCCGTCGATCTGTACTTTTCATCATAAATAAGGAGAATATCTAAAGCATCTGTATCTTGTATATCCATCTCTGTATCGGAAACGCCTTCAACTGACCTGTATATCTGCTGTGCCAAAGCTGCACTTGTCAGTCCAAGATTTTGAAGTTTCTCCAGATTTGGAACTACCGTCAACTCCTGATTGTCCATATTGAAACTCATGTACACATTCGTTGTTCCCTCAACTTTACGGATAGCTTCTTCTAATGACACAGCTATTTTGTGGAGAATCTCCTGGTTATCACCTTTTATAATCACATCTATCGGTGCAGTAGAGCTACTTGTCGCAGTTCCACCCTTTTCTTTTACCACATAGCGTTCTACATCTGGTATTAAGGCAATTCTCTTCCTTAATTTTTCTTGAAATGTCCAAATTGACTCTTTCCTCGAGTTTCGAGGAGAGAGGTTTACAGTAATCAGCGCCTGGTTTTCACCCATAACACCAAAATCACTGAGCATGGTGCTCTCTTTTTCGTATCCGATTTGAGCATCATAGTTCAGAACATTTTCCTGTTCATCCAAATATGCCTGAATTTCTTCAATGACGCCCTTAGTCTTTTCCAACTGACTTCCTTGCTCCATTTCGATTGAAACAAACGTAGTTCCTCCATCAAACTTAGGAAGCATCTCTATGCCATTGATAAGAATAAAAGCAAGACTCGAAATTAGCAAAATGCCAACAATCCCTACCAGCTTCCACTTATGTCGCAGTGACTTTCTGAGCAGCCCAATATATATATTAAGCACTCTATCCATCCACTGGTTAAAAGGCATTGAAACACGGCTGACCATTTTTTCTGCTTTTGAAAACTTAAAGCGACTCAAAATCACTGTAAAAAGTGGAATTATAATGAGTGCTATGGCAATCGAAGCAGTAATCGCAAATATTAGTGTCATAGAGAGTGGTCTGAACATTTCTCCAACAAACCCCTCAATGAACAGGAGAGGAAATAAAACAATCAATGTTGTTGTCGCTCCTGCGATACTAGGGAGGGCAATTTCATTTGTACCATCCACCGCAGCATCAGAAATGGACTTACCGCCTTCCTGAAAATGGTGCATGATGTTCTCAACGACCACAATTGCACCATCTACAACAAATCCTATGCTCAGAATAAGTGCTGACAGCGTCACCATATCAAGCTTCATATCTGCCATTTTCATTAGGGCCAGCGTTGTCAAAAATACAAGTGGCATGGAAATACTTATGACCATTGACTGACTGATATTGGTAATGAATAAAAGGATAATCACCATTGTAAACAATATGGCAAGGGCCACACTCGACCGCATGTTTTCTATCATTTGATTTGTAAATATGGAGTCATCTTGCGCGAGCTCAAATTGAATATAGGGATAGGTATCACGCAAAATATCCAGCTTACTTTTAATACTCTCAACCACATCAACTGTATTCGCATCACTTTTCTTTGTAACCATTATTGCAATTGCATCTTCTCCGTTGTACTGATACGTACTCTCGAGTTCTTCACTTGATAGACTTACCTGAGCTACATCCTTCAAATAGACCATGGTCCCATCTGATAAATTGAATCTTAAGGTTTCTAAGTCTGAAAGATCTTCCAAGGCTGCATCTACACGAACAATTATCTCCTTGTCACGATTTACGACTTTTCCACCAGGTGCTTTTACATTATTTTGAACAAGCGTTTGATTTACTTGATCGTATGAAAGACCATAGGCCTCCATCCTATTTCTATCAAGAACGACTTGTATTTCAGAGCGATTTCCACCAAAATAATTGACTGAAGCTACGCCATCTACCAACTGCAATTCAAATCCAATTCTATCTTCTGCAATTTGACGTACCTCGCGGAGATCTGTCGTATTACTCTTCAGACTTACAGTCACAACGGGTTTATCAGATGTACTGAACTTTAAAACTTGTGGTTCCTTAATGGTGTCCGGCAACTGCTCTCTTATCCTACTAAGCGCATTCTGGACATCGATTGAAGCTTGATCCACGCTTGATCCATAAGTAAACTCAAGTCTGATCGTCGCGATGTTATCCTGTGCCGTAGCTTTGATTTCAGAAATACCATCCAAGGTTCCAAAAACATCTTCCATAGGCTCAACAACATCTGCAGTTACATCTTGTGCAGAGGCGCCTGGATACTGAGTCAGGACAGTAACCGCTGGTGCACTTGTATCAGGTGAAAGCTGTGTTTTCAAAGTAAATGCTGCGAATAGCCCAAATATCGCAATTGCAATTGACAGAGAGAGCACAAAATATTTGCCTTTTACGGAAATTTGTCCAATATTCATGTATCTCACTCCCTCTCAACATCATAAATCGTTGCACCATCATAAAGCTTGCGCACATTGCTCACAGCGATCTTTTCTTCCATGCCAAGACCCGACAATATTTGAATCATTCCATCAATTTCAGTTCCAATCTTTACTTGACGTTTTAAGGCTTTACCTTCTTCGATGACATAAACATATTGATCTTCATTTTGAAAAAGAACAGCATGTGCTGGAATAATTTTTGCATCATCTATTTGATTCATCACAAAAAACGCATCCACACTATTCCCAATAAATAGGGCCTTTCTCTCATTACCATCAATTTCAACTTCCACCTGTCCCATTCTCGTTTTTGTATTTAATCCTGGACGTATGTGAGATATGCTACTAATAATAATGTCTTCCTGCCCCGTTATGCTTAGCTCCACCACATCTTCAAGTTTAACCCTGCCAAGGTCTTCTTCAGATAAATCTACTATGGCTTTAAGCTTAGTACGGTCATCAATAACCGCAAGGCCCATACCTGCAATAACCGTATCTCCAACATCAAAGTTCAGTGTTCTAATAAATCCGGATATTGGCGATTCAATCACTGTGTTCTCAATACTTAAGTCCAGTTCATCAATGTTCGCTTCCAGTTCTGAAACCTGTGCATCCGCTGTCAGCATCTGTGTTTTGAGCTGTGCCTGTGCACTATCCGATGCAGCTTGTGCTTCTTGAATCTGACTCTCTAACAAGTCTTTTTTGTGCATGATTTCGTCATAAGCGCTTTTAGAAACTGCACCGGATTGGAAAAGGGTCTCCATTTTTCCACTCTCAGTAACAAGATAAGCATAGTCTGACTCTAGTGTTTTGATTCGCTTAACAAGTGCATTTGTAGTACTAAAAGTACGCACTTCCGTTTCTAAATAATCATAGTTTATCTTGATTGTATTCAGCTTCATCTCTAGAGATTCACGGCTTGCTCGGAGCTGGCTATCATCTAACTTCATAATCATCGTGCCAGCTTCTACATAATCTCCCTCCTTGAAAAAACATTCTACAACCTCTGCTGTCACCTTTGCGGAAACTGCCGCAGAATTATCAGCATCAATATATCCTGTATATGCAAACCCATCTTTTAAGGTGGTACTACGCAGCATAGATGTATCAATCGGAATCCCAATACGCTCAACAGAAGTTAATGATTTTTCTCGAAAATTTCTTACAGTAAGAAAACCAAATACAATAATCAACCTGAATTATTCATGAACCTAACAACAAAAGTACTCTACACCGCATAATCACAGCATTTGAGATAAATAACATGTTTCACTTATTAAGTGAAACGAAAACAATAGAAAAAGAGCTCCTTCTTTGTTAAAATCTAAGCGTCCAAGCCCAAAACTAAAACAAAGGAGAACCCCTTTCCATGTCCAGTTTAGATACATTTCGCTTAGAAAGCAACAGTAAATTCAAAATAAATTTTGACGGCGGTGATTTGTCCTCAGATTCAGGACTGCTTCTTATAAAAGAATTTGCCCACAAGATTGGTTTCCATAAGCATACGAATCAGTTTAAAACAGATGAAAATTCCTGCCGAACGCATAAGGATCACCAAAATCTATGTCAACTCGTCTATCAAGTTATTGCAGGATATTTCAACGATGACGATGCAGATGAACTGACAAATGAACCTGTGTTTAGAAGCATACTTGACAAGAAAACGCTCGCTTCCCAGCCAACTCTTTCAAGATTTTGGAACCGAATGAACGAAGCAACAATGCTGCAATATGGTGATATTACTAAATCTATGAGAGACTCTGTTTATCAGATAGAGATGCCTGAACAAGTCCTGCTGGATCTGGATTCAACCTTGCTGAATACTTACGGAAAACAGGAAGGTGAAGGCTTTAACTATCATTACAGCGCTCATGGTTATCATCCATTACTCTGTTATGACGGTCTTACAGGTGATCTGCTTAAGGCAGAACTGCGTGATGGTACAACTTACTCTTCAAATGGCGTTGCCCATTTCATGCAGCCACTGCTTGATGAGTATTCAAAGAACTATCCCAACATCAAACTCTTTTTAAGAGGGGATAGTGGTTTTGCCACTCCGGATTTATTTAAGCAATGTGAAACAAATGGAGTCTCTTATGCAATCCGATTAAAGGCAAACAGTGTGTTATACTCACATGCACGCCATCTTGATGAGCAAATCGCAGAAGTGACTAAAGACAACGCCATAGATTATGTTGTTCGTTACGATGAGTTTGAATACAAAGCCGGCAAATGGGATTATCCAAGGCGCGTCATTGTCAAAGTCGAAAAGCCTTACAATCAGTTGACGAATCAGTACTCATTCATTGTGACCAACATGGCTTTAAGCCCTGAGAACATACTCAAATACTATCGCAACCGGGGCGCGATGGAAAATTTCATCAAAGAAAGCAAAAGTGGATTTGATTTTTCGTCCACTTCAAGCAGAAGTAAGCTTGTCAATGCAAATCGTCTTCAGCTGCATATGTTAGCTTACAATCTGTTCAATTATTTCAAACGCTTGGTTTTGCCCAAGAATATGAGGAAAATGCAGATCGATACCATTCGTTTGAAGTTGATCAAGGTTGCTTCTAAAATTGTAAAAGCAGCAAGATACCTTACTTTCAAACTTTGTAGTAGTTGCCCTTATAAAACTGAATTTTATACAGTTCTTAAAAACATAAGGCAACTTCCGAAGTTGGAATAGATACAATCTTTGATCTTTGGCAACTCAAAATCATTACGTGGACATTTACGGGAGCAGTCTGCCTATTTTCAGCTCCAAATCACATTATCATTAAGACAATATCCTAAAAATGACATCGCGTGATGATTCTTGAGTTAGGAATAACGTCATGAATAATTCAGGATCAATATTAGAATCGAAGCCACAATGGCTTTTTTATTAATTGTCATTTACAATTCCCCTCTTTTTGTTTGTGAATGAACGCTCATTCATTTTGGTGCGAAAGAAAGCACTCGCCTGTGCTAACTTCCAATTCCCTTGAATATAAACCCAAGAACTGCATCTTGTATTTGCTTCTCCGTCCTTGATAACTGCTGTGATTTTGCTATAAAGACACTGTTTCTGATGATTTGGAATATTAATTGCGCCCCGACTTCGCAATCCATTTCCTCAATTTCTCCAATAGTTTGTGCGGTTTCAAGCATCTTTCTTATTTCATTTGGAAGCTCTATACTGAAACTCTTCATGCTATCAGAAGTCGTTCGCAGCGGTGATGTACTTTCTTGAATAAGCACACGGTTGATATTCTCATGCTCACCCAGCTCAATAAAATGAAACTCCAGAAACTTAGTCAGGATCTCACGTAAAGTCATACCTTGCCCTTGCAGACTGCGTAGATAAGCTATTCTTTTTTCATGTTCAATTTTGAAAATATAATCTAAGATATCTTCTTTTGTTTTGAAGTAAAGATAGATTGTACCAACTGCTATATTTGCCTCTTGAGCAATGCTCTTTACACTGGCCTTATGAAACCCTTCACGTGCAAACACTGCACTTGCGGCCTTACATATTAATACTTTTTTATCTTCCATAGAAACATCTCACTTTCATTTCAGACTGCAAATGAATGAACACTCATTCATTTCTTGTTTTCAACTTACCATATTATAACCATTTTGTCAAACGTTTTTTCTTAGAGTGACTTAGAAAGAAGAGCCAGTCACAGTTTCATACTGCTTTCTGGCTCCAATAGTTCTCTACTATAGCTTGTAAGTATTCATATACTCACCTAAAGCAATGCGTTTTTAAGTGACTATACCATAAATAAATTTATATCATCCTCCACAGTTCCTATACCTGCGATACCGAATGTATCCACCAGAACCTTGGCCACATTTGGCGAGAGGAAGCCTGGTAGTGTTGGACCTAGATGAATGTTCTTAACACCTAAGTAAAGCAGAGCAAGCAATACAATAACTGCCTTTTGTTCATACCACGCAATATTGTAAGCAATCGGCAACTCATTAACATCGTCTAGTCCAAAGACTTCTTTTAGTTTAAGAGCAATGACTGCAAGTGAATAGGAATCATTACACTGACCTGCATCTAGAACACGTGGAATGCCACCTATATCACCAAGATTTAGCTTATTGTATCTATACTTAGCACAGCCTGCAGTCAAAATGACTGTGTCCTTTGGCAGTTTCTCCGCAAATTCTGTGTAGTACTCACGTGACTTCATACGACCATCACAGCCAGCCATAACAAAGAACTTTTTAATAGCGCCAGTCTTGACTGCGTCGACTACCTTGTCTGCAAGTGCCAGCACTTGATTGTGCGCAAAACCGCCGACAATAGAACCCGTTTCGATTTCTGTTGGCGATGGCAACTTTTTAGCCATTTCAATGATTTCAGAGAAATCCTTCTTACCATTCTCATCTGCTTCGATATGGTCACATCCTGGGAAGCCGGCTGCACCAGTTGTGAAGATACGGTCTCTGATTTCATCTTTTCTTGGAGGGACAATACAGTTCGTTGTAAAGAGTACCGGTCCGTTGAATGGTCCAAACTCATCTACCTGACGCCACCATGATCCACCATAGTTTCCTGCGAAATTGTCATACTTCTTGAAGAAAGGATAGTAGTGTGCCGGCAGCATTTCACTATGTGTATAAACGTCTACGCCAGTCCCTTGCGTCTGGTCCATAAGCTGCTCTAAATCCGTCAGGTCATGACCTGAAATCAGAATACTCGGGTTGCTTCGAACACCGATATCAACAGTTGTGATTTCAGGGTTGCCATATTTTGATGTATTGGCTTCATCAAGAAGTGCCATTGCCGCAACACCAAACTCACCTGTTTTGAGCGTCAGCGCTACGAGGTCATCTGCTGAAAGGCCATCATTTAAAAGCGATGCAAGCGCTTCATACATGAATGTGTATATATCCATATTTTCTTTACCAATATTGAGTGCATGGTGGGTATAGGCCGCCATCCCCTTGAGACCATATGTAATGAGTTCTCGAAGAGAACGCACATCTTCATTTTCAGTGGCGAGCACACCAACCGCACTTGCTTTCTCAAGCATCGATGCTCTGTCTGTTGCTGTGAACAGAGCTGCATCATTCAGGTTGGCTCCTTGAGCTTTATCTTTTAGTTCATCACGGATTTTGATCAGATTAAGAACTTGTTTTTCAATTGCATCTTCATCAAAGTTGGCATTGGTAATGGTGATGAATAAGCTCTTTAACACTTCATGGTTGGCTTCTGTAAGAGACTGTACATCCATCTTACCTTTTACGACGATCTCACCAATCCCTTTACAGGTATAAATGAGTAAGTCCTGTAACTTTGCAACTTCTTCATTCTTTCCACAGACACCCTTTACTGTACATCCGGTGTTTCTTGCTGTCTCCTGACATTGATAACAAAACATGCTCATAACTTATCCTCCTATTATCGTAAAAATGATGTGGAATGGAAACCTTCCATGTTTTGGATACCCGAATATCGTACTTGTACTCATTATTTTAAATAATCAAAATATGCAACACCAATTATAGTACTAAATTGAATAAAGCAACATCCTCTGGCATAGAGTGGCGGTCATATGTAAACGCTAAACCCAATATAGTATTTTTTTTGAACTAAATTACCAACATCACTCGTGTGATTTTCCGATTAGTGCCTCGTATATTGTAAATATATATAATATACCTGCTGACAATTACTGATTGGAGGTTGCTATGGCAAAACACAGTCATTATGAAATAAATATAATCAACCGATTCAATAGTCTGCTTAACCTATTCTTACCCATTGCACTTACAAGATATCTACCCTATTCAATCCATTTTATCGATGGGAATCATTTTTCATTTTATAAGTGATTGCATCCACAGGACAAATGTTTGTACATTCCTGACATTGATGACATAGGGACGGTGTTATAGATGCTCTTCTGATATCCATGTTCACTTGAACTGCTTTAGCATGACAAACGCTTTCGCACTTCTTACAGCCAACACACTTATCCGTGTCAACTAGTGTCTTGAAGAATGATTTCCTTCCAACAAGTGTCAGAATAGCTCCAAACGGACATAAATTATTATGAATGACCCACGACTCATATCTTAGTGCAAGAAGCATCGCTAGAGCGACCAGTACAATAAGAACTGGAAATTCCCTATGCAAAATTTTCCTGCTCCCTATCATAAGCGCAACTGAAACTAAGAGTACAATCCAGCCTAACACCTTGCTTCTTAAAAACTTGGGAATAGCGCTCGTTCTGATTTTCGTTTTTTTTGAAATGATTTCTGACAAACGCATGCCTGTACTCATCGGACACATGTACCCGCAGTATATTCTTCCAAAAAAAGGCGTCAGAAGTGTTGTCACAACGAATAGCAGTAGCCAAAGTTTCGTTTTCGAAGCTATGACTAAAAAAATGAATACCACTAAAGACAGTATTTGCAATATACTTCTAAAATGTTTCCTAACAATCATCACCAGTAACCTCCAGATGGTTTACCCCTTTGTCATATTTCCATTAAAATCAACTTCCCATTATCTCGATAGTGTACGAGAATTCTATTTATAGTATATGCCATTTTCAGTAGCCCTATCGTAACTTCTGTTACCCTTTTGCTTATTAAGAAATTCTTATCTTGTACATGAATCAACATTATGAATGCAGAACAAATAGAAATATCGTATGATTCCCATTAAAAAGACCTCGCTTCAGTACTAAATGCTGTACTGATTCGAGGTCTTTGCTATTTTATTTCATTTGCATAAGTTGGGTATCTATACACCCATTTGAACATTTTGCATAACAAACTGTAATCATGTTACCTTCAGCTCCTAACGTTAATTCAGGAAACGAAAAAACTTTGTTCAAATCATTCTACAAGCTTCAATCTAATCAAATCCTGAACTAAAACATCTTACATCCTATTCTAAATTTAAATGCACATTTTGCCAATAATTGATTGCAATAAGTTTCACAAATCCACTTATCATGATATAATACATTCCGACCGTTTGGTAATTCTAGAAAACTGTAACATGGGGGGGATTAGTTATGTCTTACGATGATAATGTGCATATTTGGAACAAGTGGGCTGGCGTGTATAGCAAATTGATATTTCCTGCCGAGTCTTCATATGCTGATTTGACTTTGAACATTATAAAATATATCGAGTATACAGATAAAATTCTAGAAGTGGCAACAGGAACTGGTACGGTCTCCATTTCAATCAGTCCTTATTGTAAATCAATAGACGCTATTGATAATTCTGCATCCATGATTTGGGCAGCACGACACAATATGGATTTTGCAAAATTTCAAAATGTGAGCTTTTCAATTTCGAATGCAGATAATTTATCATTTAAGAATGACGCATATGATGTAGTAATACTATCAAATGCGCTTCACGTTCTTAAAAATCCTGATGATGCCATAAAAGAAATTCGTCGTGTCCTCAAACCAGATGGCAAACTCATTATTGCAAACTTTCTACATAGTGAAAACTTGCGGTCCCGAATGATAATTAAGTCTCTAAATATAGTTGGCTATCCAGTTGAAAGAGTCTTTACCGAGTCCTCGTACCATAAATATCTTTCACAATTTGACTTGAATTTTCTAAGGCGAACTGTAATTGAGGGGATTATCCCACTTGCATATAGTGAAGTCAAATTTAATGCTTTTCCAAAGTAAAATCATCTAACATGCCTAATATACCAAGCCTTAGTATCCATTTATCACCATAACTACTGCAAACTACTCATCATCTTTTACTGGTAGACCTTCATACTTTTTGACTTTTTCTAACTCATTATCCCAATTTGATCTATTTGATATAAATATATGACCATCAGGTTTTTTGTCTAATTTTCCATCTAGGCTCCCTGCCGGTACAACTAAAAGTGTTTCATTCATCTGTTTATTTGGTAATGCAGAACCACAGATACTGCAAAAGCTCTTTACATGATTCGTATCATTAAGCTCAAATCTTTTTACTAGATTTTCTCCTTCCAACCATGTCAATACAGCATTCGTTGCGAATAAATTAGCTGCATGAGCTGACCCAGTATCTTTTCTACAGTATTTGCAATGGCATAAATAGAACTCATCAAAGGTACCAGCGATCTTAAACTTAACTGATTTACATAGACATGAACCAAAATATTCCATAGTACCTCCTCACTCGAACTTGATATCCACTCTTTTGGCTAATGTTTAAAAAATGGATTAACACATTAACAGTCAATGAAAAATTAGGCACTTCGTTCTAAACGAGATACAACTGATTTCAGCGATAATCATGGTCATTATACCATTGTTCACATTTAGCTGGACTTTCACGAAGTGATTTGTGCAGTAATAATCCTCCTTGCATAAACAAGTCTTTAAACTCTAAAACTTTAAATTTACGTGATGAAGTAACTACATAACCGCGATAGATATTGCAATACTTCAACCCCTTTTGTTTTCCCAGTTCTCTTAACCGCAATACAAAATCAATATCTTCTGCAGCATAAAACTGCTCATTAAAGGCACCTATTTCATCGAAGAAATCTTTCTTCATGTAAATCAGGACTCCACTTAATCCAATTATGTGTGTCGCCAGAACACTCGCAACAAATATCAAACTAAAAGTAAGATTGCGTCTATCCAGTTTAAACTTTGTTCCACCTCCAACATATTTATCTGTCTGCATATATTTACTGACTAGATTGAACATGTTGGTACTTACTTCTGAATCTGCATCTAAAAAGCAAAGTATATCTCCTGTAGCATATCTTGCACCAGTATTTCTAACTCTTGCAATATTATGCACTTCTTCAGGTACGACAATCACGTCATATTTTTTTGAAATCTCTACAGTTTTATCTTGTGAGTTGTTATCTACAATAATGATTTCTAATTGATTCTTTTTTGTCTTCTCAAACTCTTTCTTTGCTTTCATAACTGATATTAGCATTTTTTCAATCAGTAGTTCTTCATTATAAGCAGGAATAATCAATGAAATTCTCATAATCAACAATGCAGCTTTAAGTTTTTCCTCATAAATCAGGGTTATGACCTTTGAGTCTATATAGCACCATCCGGTTGACCAGTCTTCACTATACTCGATCAAGTAGGAAGTAACTAAGCGTATGTATGAATCGATCGATGGAAAGATTCCAACGACTTTGGTTCTTCTGCGGATCTCGCGGTTCAGACGCTCGATCATATTGGTAGAGGCGATCTTTCTAGAATCAATCTGTTCGAAATTGAAGAACTGAAGTGAGTCTTCAAGACCTTCTTCAAGAGTCTTGATCGCTTCTGGATACTTGTGTTCGTAATCATCCATGAAAGTGTATGCATATCTCTTGGCACTATCATAATCAGGCTGAAGCCAGATTTGCTTAAGCTTTGCACCGAAGGATTTTTTCTGTTTGGCTGGTACATGTGCAATGATATTTCTCATGAAATGCACCTTGCAGCGTTGCCAAGACGATCCTAGAAATGACTTTCGCGCTGCGCTAACAAGACCCTTATGAGCATCTGAAACAACTAACCAGACACGTTCAATGCCTCGTGCCTTCAGCTTATCAAACAGAGTTGTATAGCTGGCTTCAGATTCCTCATACATCGGCTCAACAGCAAGTATATCCCGAGTGCCATCAAGTTTAACTCCGCAAACGACATGAACAGCCATGTTTCTGACATGTCCGTTATCTCGAATCTTTTCATACAGAGCATCCACCCAAAGAACTGGATATTCTGTGTCGATATCACGGTTTCGAAATTCTTCAACCTGTTCGTTCAGCTCTTTTGTAATGTTGCTCACATGGCCTTTTGAAATCGAATCGATACCAAGACTTTTGGCGAGCTTCTCGATTTTTCTTGTTGAAACACCGTTGACGAATGCTTCCTGAATGACGTTCATCAGAGCAGCTTCGGAACGCTTTCGTTCTGTCACAAAGAAGGGGATATAGCCGCCTTTTCGAGGTTTTGGTACCATGAGATACATAGTTCCCATGCGAGTGTCAAAGCGTCTTGGACGGTATCCTGCTCGATATCCGTTTCGAAATCCTGAACGCTCTGATTTATCTGCACCAAGCCGATTGGAGAGTTCAACCTCCATCATTTGCTCGCAGAGCCACTTAAGCATTTCAAGCATGGGATCTTCTTCAGTAACAAACTTCAGTAGCATTTTTTCAAAAGGTAAGGTAGAATTTTGGTAAGCCATCGGTTTATCAACTCCTATTCAGGTTCTCTAGACAATTACCTTTTCGGAGTTACCGGTGGCTTTTCCTTTTTCTATTAACTTTTGCGCACTTTATTTTACGCTATCCATAGACGAGTTGTATCAATCGCCATTGCTTATTCTTTCCTCAGTTTCATTATACAAAACGGGATTAAGTACGACCTGGACTTCCATAGATCGTTACTTAATCCTATGTTTTATGTGCTGTATCCATCTCTAACTTAGTATTAATTTTCGGATTGTTACACCAATTTCTTGACAAACTCTCTATTTGAAAATACTAAGCTTTAGTTTTTCAGATAATTCCTCTAAAACTTTTTTACCGCCAATACTATTCCCACTTTCATCTAAAGCAGGCCCTAGTACTGCAATACCCATTCGATTTGGAACACTCACCATTATACATCCACCAACACCACTCTTAGCAGGCACACCAATATTTGCGGCAAATTCTCCTGATGCATCATATAGCCCACACGTCATCATAAGGCTTTGTACAATCTGATTCACGTTTTTCGGAACCAATCTTTCATTTGACCAAGGTGCAATTCCACCATTTGCAATTACTGCAGCTATCTTCGCAACGTCTTTTAGAGTAACTTCAATAGAACATAATTTAAAATATGCATCTATTACATCTTCAATATCCGCGTCGATGATATTAGTACCTCTTAAATAATAAGCAATAGACCTATTTATATCCCCTGTTAGTTTTTCAGAATTATATACTCGATAATTAATTTGAATATGTGGATTATCCGCCATTACTTTTATCATTCTACAGACGCGATTAAATCTTTCCATACTACTATTACCCGAAACAAATGATGTACAAGCGATTGCTCCAGCATTAATAAATGGATTCAATGGCTTATGGTTATTTTTAGTTTCAAGTTTAATGATGGAATTAAATGGATCTGAAGAAGGTTCGGTTCCTACCTTTGAAAATACTACCTCGTTTCCATTATCGATTAAAGCACAAATTAAAATAATCACTTTTGAAACACTTTGTAGTGTGAATTTTATCTCATGGTCACCGGCATAATATTCATTGCATTCTAAGTCAAAGATATACGCTCCTAAAGCATCAGGATTATACTTTGCGAGTTCTGGTATATACGTTGCGACATTTCCTTCCTTTGTCCATATTCTATTATTATCAACTGCAGTTCTTAATAACTTTTCCATTGATTTTCACTCCGTTGAGATACTATTTAGTAATTAATTGTGTAATTTAGCAGTTTTCTGCTCTTTGTTTATTGAATTCCTCTTTACTTGGTTTAAGATATTTCTTTAAACATATACCGACCTGTTAGTCCCTATAACATCGCAGTAGAAATCATTGTTTTTATCCCCATAGCAATTTCTGGTTCTTAACAGACTTTCCATGTATGAACTGGAATTCCTGTGAGCTATACTGTACCAACATCTTGAGCTGTTGGTACAATGTAGTTTACATTTAATACATCTTTAGATCACTGCTACAATCCTACTCACTATACCAGCTAAATTATGTCATATACTAATTCAGCATTCAGTAACTTTTCCAGTGAACATCTGCATAAGGATAGTGTGCCAATCGGTTA
The DNA here is from genome assembly GCA_963678925.1 of uncultured Acidaminobacter sp. Lineage (GTDB taxonomy): Bacteria > Bacillota > Clostridia > Peptostreptococcales > Acidaminobacteraceae. The sequence continues at coordinate 113,657 of OY787533.1, forward strand.
GCAATCACTTCCGTTAACTTTTCACTAAATAGAAAGCTAATCCATCTACCAAAATCTATGTTCATATTTATGATCATGATTATTGTCTCGTAAAAATCTGAAAAGATCTTGAAAAGCAATTGTACTTCTTTCTAGTGAAGAGAATGATAGGTGAGTCACAATAAGCGTTTCACCTGCCACCTTATAGAGAACCTATTCCAAATTATTGAGGCTTCACATCCTCTGGGATGTAATTCTTATATCCCTTAGGCATTTTCCACTGAAACTCCTCCGATGCCCTCTCTAAGATCACAGGATCCTCGTAGAGATCCACAGCGGTGGCCGCCATGACCTTAGAGGCGAAAAGCATACCTTTATGGAGAATCGGCCCCTTACCTGTCGCCACCCATTGCCAAGAGTGAGGCGACGTTCCTGCAGGATAACTGGCAGTCAAACACTGTACTGTTGGGGCGTTTTGACTCGCATCTCCGACATCTGTGGAACCCGGCAACACGACTTGCGATAAATTCAGGGGATAGACCTTCCCGAGAATCGGTTCCTCGATGAGTTCCTTCACCTGTTCCTCGGAGAGATTCTTGAAGCCGCTGCGCACCTTCTTCTCATTGCTCGACTTCTCGTTTTCACTCAAAGTCTCGACATAACGTTGCGCGTAAGCCTTCTCCTCCTCAGAGTATGCGGTGCCTCCTAGGCTCTCCATATTCTCCTGCATGGTGTGCGCCAAGACTTTGTTGACCACATAATCGCTGGCAGCGCTATCCCAGACCACTTCCAGCTCAGTCTCCGTCATCAAGGCCGCGCCCTCGGCGATCTTGACGATTCGATCGAATATGGCCTTGACCTGAGTGGATTTTGGCGCACGGATAAAGTACAACAAGCTGGCCGTAGGCTGCACCACATTGGGCGCACCTCCACCCACATCGGTGTAGGCGTAGTGTACTCTAGCGTCCTGGATGATGTGCTCTCTTAGATAGTTCACACCGATATTCATAAGTTCTGCAGCATCAAGAGCAGACCTTCCTTCGTGCGGAGCCGCTGCAGCATGAGCACTGATACCCTTGAAATTGAAAGACACTTGGAAATTAGCCAGAGAACTCTCACCCCAGACACGATTCTCATTCATAGGATGCCAGGTGATGATGGCATCTAGTCCTTCAAAAACTCCGGCCCTTGCCATATAAGCTTTTCCGCTGCCGCCTTCTTCAGCAGGGCAACCAAAGAATTTCACGGTTCCCGAGCGATTATTCGATCGGAGGTATTCCTTAATGGCGACAGCCGAGGCCAAGGAGGCTGTTCCGAGAGCATGATGGCCACATCCATGACCACTGTCACCTTTTACTAGGGATTGCTTTTCAAGCACATCGGGCACCTGACTCAGATTAGGCAGAGCGTCGTATTCCCCTAGAAAAGCAATCACTGGCCCGCCGGATCCGTAGGTGGCCACGAAGGCATCCTCCATATCGGCAAGGTCTCGTTCGATAGTAAAGGCTTCCTGCTTCAGGATCTCGATGAGATGATCGGCAGACTCCTTCAATTCAAATCTCAACTCTGGCTTCTCCCATATATAATCGCTGGCTTTCTTGTATGTTGCGCTGTTCGTCTCGATATGTTTTATGACATCATTCTTATTCATCAATATCTCCTTTACAGTTTCTCAGACTTATACAACCTATAACTTACCAGTATCGAAGTCAACATAATGGCGACGAGGACATAACTCTGGACAAATGGGAATCTGGCAGGACCTATAACTGTGTAGGCGACGAGAGCCAGTATGATTGGAGTGATGGAAATCTTCTTGTTATTGACGAGATTTGGAATAGCCACCGCTCCGAGAAGAGATGGAATGATATTGGCAAAACCCGGCGCAAGAATCGGTGCATTGAGGATCGGTAGAATGAACTGTCCGATAAGGAGCCCACCAAACACGATCGCAGTGGTTACGATGGACGAAACCCCGACACTGATGATTGAGACTACGTCGCCCTCTTGGGTACCCGGCTCCACCTCTGCTATCTTCTGTCCGGAGATTACACTAGGCAACTTCATGTTGAGTACGTTACCGGTAACTGAAGCAAGATAGATACCACCGGCACCCATGATAGGATAGTAAGAGATGTTCTCTATTACAGCCATAGGCAAGAAGATCGTGATCAGACCGGAGCTAGCTGCAAGAGCCGCACCGAAATCAACTTCGATATCGAAATACCACATGGTACCCAGGGGAACCATGAACATGAAGACCAGAGCGATTAGACTGGTGATCCGCCCTAGGCGGTTGATAGAGTCTGTGAAAGCCACGGACTGCTCGTCGAGAAAGCCATTGTCATATGCTTTTTTTTCTTGATAAGTATTATTTTCCATGATTGACCTCCTAAGCTCCAAAATTACTGTGGATGATCGCTATGGCCATGCCGACGATCATAGCAACGGGAAGCGAGAACTCGCTGATAATTTTGACCTTCGTTTCCTTGGCGATCTTGTTCAACAGAAGCACCGCGATACCTGCAGTCAAGAAAGAGAGAACTGCCCGAATATTTTGTAAATTAGCCACATACGGTGCCGAGAGGGTCGCCAGCATGCCGCTAAAGATTGCTGCGGTGAATATGGGGATAAAATTATTCTTCTTGGCCTTTGCCTTCTTCGAGAAGTCATCAAGATGCTTCATGAATAGGATGTTAAAGAGAATTCCCCAGATAATACCGATAGTCATAACAAGCATGATGATCCCGAAGATTTGTGGAGTGAGTCCCGGATCTGTGAGATCTGACAGGCCCATGCTGTTGGCGGCGATATTGGCCGCCATTCCCTCATAAGCGGCTGAACCCACCACGGAGAGTCTGAGCCACGGAAAAAAACGGCCCAAGGGAATGGATAGTGCCAGCAACATGACAATGATTGGCAATGAGGGTAAAACAGAAAAAATAGCTGCATTGGCGACGACCTTCTTGAGTTTAGTCTGCGAAAGCCCCAGCTCCTGACCTCTTTTCAGGCCTTTTCTGACGAAGAGCACAGACTGCCCCACCACCACTAAAATGGTCATGCCGATCAATAAAGCCAAAACGGTACTGTTCGCAACCTCTAAATACTGCATAGTAACCTCCTTTGATCATTTGATGTTAGATTTCTCCCGAATCCCTCTTTAACAGCTGGCACCATGGAGGTCTCGAGGATGTTTCCTCCCCTTTATCGGTTCCGGCTCGACCACCTGTTGTTCAGGATTTGAGATCATCAACGGTTAAAACTTTCTATATATCAATCATATCATCATTAAAAAGCCTGTTAATTTTGTTTTTTACTCAAAATTAACAGGCTTTTTTATCAAATATCAATCTAAATTATAAACAACAGCAAAAATCAATTATTCATTTTTGCTAATTTCTCGATCTTATAGAATAATACGGCATTAGAAGTGATATCCGTACTAATATGAAAGACATCGTGGATCTTCTCCTTGGAAAGGCTCATTAAAGGGCCATTCATCCGCTCCACATACTTTAGGGTTTCCAAGTCCCCCTGGTTGATCTCAATGAGATTTAGGATCATTTCGAAATTGCCTCCATGATCCTTGTCTAGAACAAATTTTTTGACCAGGTAGTGTCCAGGCTCAAGGCCCTTGACATGGGCCGAAATGTTACGGATCTTTGTGGATAGATAGTTCTCTTTGATGGAGAACTGGGGATTGTAGTAGTACTGATCATAAACAAGAAGGTAGTAAGCTTCCTTGTTCGCACCAATTAGAAAGCCGCTTTCAGGGCTTGACAAACGAGCTTTGGCCTGAGCAATGAATTCTAGCACAAAGCACACTGGGCGTTTGACCATCCCCACATTGTAAAGGGACATAATATTGAACTCTATGGATCCTTTAACTGCGTTGCGATGATTATTAATCGATATCCAGTAACACAGGTGGACATCGGGCTCCTTTAAGGTCATCATGATCTCCTCGAGAATCAGACCCGCCCGGAAGAAGCGGCCTGCATATTCAATCTTGGGACCTAGTAGGGTGTTGAAGGTGATGAATTTTTTAACATCCTTGTATCCGTAGTCCTGAAGGAGATTCCGAAGTTGACATATCTGGTTCGTGAGGTAATTCTTCAGTAGCTCCTTACTATAGTTTCCCGTTAGTCGATTGGGATCCGACAAAAAAGTGATAAAACTCAACTTGATGTCCTTTTCGCCCATACGCTCAAGCAAGGATCGATCTGCCTCGATCCGGGTGAGGTTTTCCGCGATAGCGATCCCGAACTGATTCGTGAAGGCGCTCAAGGTCCTCAAGATCCACTCGAATACCTCAAAGTGTTCGAGAAGTTCCTCTCCTATCACTTCAAAGCGCCAAGTGGCGAGGTATTCCGCCCCAAAATTTCTCAGTACCAGCCGCATCGGTCGCAACAGACGCTCCTCAATCGCTTCGCAATTACCGCTGGCGATCTCTGAGGAGAAATCATCGATGTCGATCTGGATGATGGGAATCAAAGATAGGCTCCTGATGTATTCTATGTTGTGGAGGGTATCCCGATAGCCAAAGAAGACGCTGTCCACTTGAGCCATCGTATCCACCTTGAAAAAGTCTTGAATGTGAATGTACCGAAATCCAAAGGGTCTAGCGGTCTCCTCGAGTTGAAAGCGCGTCGTGGTGTCCATAAGTTCTCTGAACCGCCCGACTTTAACAACGTGGTCGAGAGGCCTTCGTTCCTCCTCAGATAGGTCGCTAAAGTCAAGGTTCACCGTCGGGACCACCATCTCGTTTTCACGGTCTTCGAAACTGTTGGAAACCACGTAGTTCAGGAGGTCCGAATAATTGTTCTTTTCGTCAGATCCCGTCTCTTCCATGAGTGCGATCCCCCTTTTGATCTTCGACTGATTCCTTGCGCGAAACACGCTGGGCTTCTCGTGAAAGATCTTCTGGAATTCACGGTTAAAGGACTGAGCATTGGGAAACCCCGAGTCTAAGCCCACCCGGCTGATAGAAAGATTGCTTCCGAGAAGTAGTCGCTTGGCCTTCCCGATGCGGAGACTGATGAGGTGCTCGTGAAAGTTTGTCCCTGTCTTTTCCTTGAAGAGTTTCGATAGATAATGAACCGAAAGGTACTCTTGTTTCGCGATATCTGTCAGTGTCAGATTGTCAGTATAGTTGGTGGCCATGTACGAGAGGATCCTCTCGATCCGGTCGTCGGGATCGCTACAACTAGTGATCTTAGGAAGCTCTGATGTTTGAAAATACTTGATGATATGATTTAATAGCCTGAAGACCTTGGCCATGATCTGGAGTTCATATCCGCTCTCCTGGTTATAATAAATTTCCATAATATGGGCGAGAAATTGTCTTAGGAAATTGAACCGGTATTCTCCCGGTTCAATACTCGTCGTGGAATTAACCATATAGCGGCCGGTCAGAATTTCGCTACAATATTCCTCCAGAAATTCATGTTCGAGATGTAGCAGAATCACTAAATTATCATCATCGCTACTAAGATGATGTAACTTGTTGTGCTGAATCAATAGTACATCGTTCTTGTGCAGGGTGATAAGTTCCTCCTTAGACACCACTTCGATAGAGCCCTTGATAACTAGGAGAAGCTCGATACCGTTGTGAACATGACGCGATGTGCTTACGACCTTCTGTATGGAGGCACTCATAAATTTCAACAGATTCATCCTTAAACACTCCCTAATTCGTTCGGTTATATAAATGGCCTTAACAACAATTGCCAATCCAGTAGAGCTAACCCGACTGTTCAAGAAATTATATCATAAATTCACTACAAAGAAGCTGGCACTCATTAGAATGGACTTACGTCAATCCTTTGGACACGAAAAGTGGGATATCTCACATAGCTAATGCCTCAAATTGATTCGGAGTCATGTAGCCAATACTGCCGTGAATTCTTCGATTGTTATACCAACCTTCGATATATTTGAACAATGATTTTTGAGCCTCATCAAAATTGCGATAGACTTTTCGATATACTTCTTCCTTCTTAAGAATGGCATGAAAAGATTCGATGACAGCATTGTCGTAGGGATTGCCTTTTGCGCTGTATGATCTACGGCATTTATACTGGTCGGTTTTTACTATGTATGCTGTGCTCAAATACTGACTTCCACGATCCGTGTGAAGGATCACATTTTCTGGTTTTCTTTGACGCAGCATCGCTTTATCAAGAGCCTTAATAACAAGTTCCTTATCCATTCTTTTGCTGAATTCGTAGCCAACTACTTTATGAGTGTGAAGATCAAGAATCGGAGCCAAGTAACACCATCCGTCTTTTAGAGTATGGATATATGTGATATCAGCAACCCATTTTTCGCATGGCTTAGAAGCCGTGAAATCACGGCTAAGAAGATTCGGTAAATCTGCATCTGTTGTCTTTGTACTGTGAAGTTTGAAGCGTCTCAGTACAACGGCTCTAAGACCAAGTTTCTTCATGAGTCGCTGAATGCGTTTCATACTAGGAATCGTTTCTAATATACTTTCGGTTTTCATAGTCTCACGAATTTTCGGAGCTCCATATCTACCTTCGCTTTCCGAAAAAATACGGAGTATTTGCTCTCCAAGTAGTTTGTTTTCCTTCTGTCGTTCAGAGGGTGTTCGACTCTGAACTTCATAGAAAGTGCTTCTCGGAATGGACAGAGCTTCACAGATTAATTTTGTAGGATAGCTAATTTTTAGAATATGTGCTGTCTCGAATATGCTGGATTTACTTACTTTTTCGCTAATATGGCCATAGCCTTTTTTAAGATTTCATTCTCTTCGCGAAGTTTTGCCATTTCCTTTTGGAGTTGCTTGAGCTCCGCTGGAGTCATAGATTCTTCAGATGTTGGATCAATCGGAGTGAGTTGTTTGACCCAGCGTTGGATTGTTCCATGTGATATGCCATATTCGCTTTCGAGACTTGCGTAGGTATGATCTGTTGTATTGTACAGATCTACGATCATTTGTTTGAAATCTTGATCGTATCTTTTGCCTGTTACTTTCATTTGGACACGTCCTTTCAGATACTGTTATTATATCTTACTTTTCGTGTCCAACAATTTATACTAGCACCAAAATATGTTGAATAAGTGGTTCGGGTGCATCGGTCAAAGATGAAGCGCATATAGAAATATCTCTAACACCCATAGCCGCAATCTCGTCAACAACCATATTGAGCACATAATCACCATTTCTTAGATGGTGATGAAACGATATGGTCATACCATCTTTAATCTCTATCTTTTCAAGAACTTCCCGAATGCTTCCTACTTGTTTATTATCTCCAGGTTTTGAAATTTTTATTTTTGTACCATGCTTTTTAGTTGAAGGGACTTTAATAAATGGACCTTTATACGGTGTTACAGCACCATAATTAGTAATGAATTCAGGAAGCTTATTATTCATTTTAGTCAGTAAAAATTTATCCACGGCAACCTCCAATCCTGATACCTGCACCTTTAGCAAATTTTACAACTCGTTCAGCTTTGGCAATTACAGGTATATCCACCATTTTTCCATCTATTAAAATTACACCACCCTTCTCAATATCAGCAAGCTTTGCAACTTTGATTATTCGTAATGACGATTCTATGTCTTCAATAGATGGCGTAAATACATCATGAACCACTTCAATTTGACTTGGATGAATACACGACTTTCCAGAAAACCCTAGATTTCTTGCACTTTCTACTTCAGCTCTAAAACCTTGTAAATCCTTTATATCTGAAAAAACAGTATCTATTGCATCCACACCTGCAATATTCGCATTTAATGCAATTATACTTCTTGCTAACAATAATTCTTGTCCAGATTTTCTCCTATCTATGCCCATTGATCTAGTATAGTCTTCTGCTCCAAAAGATATAGAGGTTACACGATTTGATGCCTGAGCAATTTCAAGAGAATTATGAAGACCAAGAGGCGTTTCTATTGCGCATTAAATCTTAACTGTCCCATACTCAATACCATATGCACTTTCAATTTCCGTCAGAATCACATCTAATTTTTCCACATCTGCTGCGCTTTCACACATAGGAAGCCGAACTCTTCTAAGACCTGCTGGAACAAGCTCCTTGATATCAGTTTCACCAAAATCTGTACACAAAGCATTAATACGTACAAATATCTCAGTGGCTCCATAATCAATACATTGTAATGCCTCAACAAGTAAATCTCTGGCTGAGTCTTTTTCACTGTATGGAACAGAATCTTCAAGATCAAAAAGTATACAATCTGGTTTGTATATCATCGCTGTAAACAAGTGCTTAGGGTTATTTGCAGGACAAAAAAGCATGGTTCTTCTCAATTGTTCACCCATTGTACACCTGCTTTCTTGCCAACCTTATTGCTGTTTTAGTTCTAGACCTTATAACAAAATCTAGTGCACCATAATCCGAAACTGAAATCAATGCGTTTTCAACTGATAACATCTTACAAGCATCAAGCACTGCTTTTTCAATTTGCTTTCCGAAAATCGATTTGACTTTCGACTCAATTTCAACGTTAACACCCAGCCCCTCAAGTTCTACAGTAATCAGAGCATCTGAACTTTTTTCATTTCCACATTTTGCTTTCATCTTTATTCATCTCCCAGATTTAAAAAAATATAAGGATTAAGAAAATGGTCTCTAAATCCTTATATCAGAATCATATGTACTTGTACTGCCAGATGAGATTATACAATAACTACCAACTTACCTCGTTTTTTTTCATAATAAACTCACTTTTAATTTCACCTAGTAGTTCATCACTTTGAATCATGTCTAATATGGATCCAGCAAGAACCTTTGCACCAAGTTTTACTGCATCGTGCGCAAGTGGAGTTTTTCCGTTATCTAAGTATTCTTGTGAATGCGAGGACGTACCTTCTGGTACAAATGCTACTCTAATGCAAGATCCTGGAACTTCGTACATAACACTTCCAAAGTCAGTAGAACCGGTTCTCTCACGCGGGAGACTAATTTGTGGTGCTTCTAGTGCCTTCGCGTTATCCATCAATAACTCGTTAAGTCTGAGAACTGGTATTTTACCGTTAATAGCTTTATCAATGCTCATATCAAAGGTTGTACTTGTCATTAGGCAAGCTCCTTTAATAATATCGTTGAACCGATTGAAAACATCGTCCAAATGCGCATTTTCATAAGCCCTTAAGTAAAAATTACCTTTTGCTTTGCTTGGAACTGCATTTGCAGGACCACCAGCATCGAGTACCGTATAGTGCATTTTTACATCGCTAGGTACATGCTCCCTTAAAAACTCCACTGCGTTGAAAGTTAAGAGCAGGGCATCCAATGCACTTCGACCTGCTTCTGGTTTAATGGCTGCATGTGCAGATTTTCCATTAAAACACACTGTTATTTTGCGAAGTGCAAGTGATTTGATATCTGTAGTTGTATTAGGTCCTGCATGCATCATTAAGGCAATATCAATGTCTTTAAAGCAACCTTCATTTAGCATTTGAACCTTTGAACCTGCGGTTTCTTCAGCAGGTGTACCGTAAACCACAATTTTGAACGGCTTCTCAACATCTAAATTTTTCAAAGCTATTGCAGCTCCAAGTATAGAAGGTCCCTGCATATGATGTCCACATGCATGCCCTAAATTCTCAAGTGCATCATATTCACACAGCAGACCAAACGATGGGCCTCCAACGCCATTCTCATATACCGCTTTAAATGCAGTTGGAAGTGAAGCAATACCACGTTCAACGTAGAATCCATTCTTTTCAAGCATTTTTGTTAATATATCTGAGGCTATAACTTCTTGCAGTCCTACTTCTGGTGTATCGAAGATTTTATCTGAAATTTCACACAATTCAATCGATATATCATCAATTCCTCTGTTAAGTTCCTTTTTCATGCTAAACCTTTCTTAATTATCTGTATCAATAAATACTAACTATAACCAATTACACTAGCTAACATTAAAATTGCCATACCAATACCCATCCAAATCATGAATAGTTTCCACATGAATTTCATCCATCTATCATAAGGAACACCTGTAGCACCTAAGAATCCCATTAGCGCTGAGGCATGAGGCAATACATAGTTCGTGAAACCATCCCCCATTTTATAGGCTAGAACCGCAGTTTGTCGTGAAACACCGGAAACATCTGCAAGAGGAACCATGATTGGCATAGTGATTGTAGCTTGCCCTGTTCCAGATGTAACAAAAACATTTACAATATCTTGGATTATAATCATTGCTGGTGCTCTAAGAACAGTCGGAAGGTGACCTAACATAGCTGCAAGTCCTTTTACTACTGTGTCAAGTATATTGGCATCTTTTAGTATAATCGCTACAGCCGAACCAAGACCCACAATTAACGAAGCTGAAAGAAGTCCTTTGGCACCTTTGATGAATAGAGTCGCAATATTACTTGGTGTATATCCATAAATTAGACCACCAACTACACCCATCCACATAAATAGAATCCCGTTCTCTTTAAGACCCCAGCCATAATTTATACATCCATACATTAACACCCCAAAGCTTGCCAGTACGATGGCTAAAACTAGAAAATGCTTTTTCTCCACTTGCGGTTGATCGTCTAATGAACCTTGTTGATGATGAGATAGATCAAGATCATAAACATAGCTTTTTGTCGGATCATCTTTAATTTTCATTGCATATTTTACAATGTACCAGCTTGTTACGATTAGATAAATTACGAATGCAGCAATCCTCAAGCCAATTCCTGAGTAGGCTGGCAAACCGGCAATCTGTTGCGCAACAGCTGTAGTCGGTGCAAGTATCCCCGTACTAAATCCAACCCCAACACCTAGCAATATCATTGCTACGCCAACAATTTCATCGAAACCCATGGCTACTGCTATGAGTGCACCGATCGGGGCGAATCCGATAAATTTGTTAGTACTAAGAGAGATACCAAGAATACCAAATATCAATATAAAGCCAGGGATGAGCAGTTTCTCCCGTCCTTCAAATTTTTTGGTCAACTTACTTGTGAATGCGTGAAACATTCCAGTTGCAAGCAGAACTTCAAAAGCGCCACCAATAATGAGCAGTGCAAATATTATTTCACTACGACTCATCATTCCCTCGAAAATCTTTGTTGGGATTTCAAAAACACTGACGGGCGTTTTCTCAATATAGTTGAATACCTCGGGATTAACAATCTGCTTACCCGTAGCAACATCTTCAACACGGTCATAAACGCCTGCAGGAATAACATAAGTAAGTGTTGACACTACTATCAACAGCATTATAATAATTACGTAGGAGTGCGGTACTTTAAACTTTTTCCTTTTGGAATCTGGTTCTTGTGATTTCTTTTCTTTCAACGCTTCCATATTTTCCTCCTCTACACTCACTAGCCCTGGAATAGCAACTCAATTATAATATCATTATCCCTTGTATGATTAATACAGAAGCAAAAACCATACTCTCCTTTCGTTTTGTTGATCCTGTTTCGTATAACGAGTTCAGACCTGTGGACTTTTGATTTTTCCTTGAAGCTTTGACTTTTCGATGGAGTGTATTGCCACTGTTTTATCTGAATCATTTATAGCTGGATGTGCCACCAAGCCCTTATGTCTATCAAGTCTATGATGATAAAACTAGGTGGATTATCGCAGGTCAATACAAGAAAGGAGACACATTATGATTTACGTTGGCATTGATATTGCCAAGAAAACTCACGCTACTTCTGTCCTATCTTCAGACGGCGAAATCCTTGCAGAGCCTTTTATGTTCTCTAACGACGATGATGGCTTCTGTAGACTAATCGCTTCTATCGAATCATTCGATAAAGACAGTCTCATCATCGGTCTTGAATCCACGGCTCACTATGGCGACAAGCTTGTATCTTATCTGTTTCATTTAAATTTCAAGGTTTGTGTCATTAACCCTATCGCAGTGTCCTCTCTACGCAAAAATAACATTCGTAAGACAAAGACTGACAAGGTGGACACTTTTCTGATCGCTAAAGCACTTGCACTTAAATCGCATCGATTTGTTACGCAAAGCGATATCGAAATCATGAAGCTTAGAAACTTCTGCAGGTTCAGACGCAAGCTCATCAAGTCCAGGTCATCACTTAAAATTCAACTGACGTCATATATTGATCAGATTTTTCCTGAACTTCAATACTTCTTCAAGTCCGGTATTCACGGCAAAGCTTGCTATGCGCTGCTCAAAGAGGCCTCAGCACCTAACGAGATTGCTTCTATGCATTTGACTCATCTTGCGTACCTTCTTGATAAAGCTTCACGAGGCCACTTCAAGAAAGATCCGGCTACAGACTTAAGAGTTCTAGCACAGAAGTCGGTTGGCGTCTATGACACCACCATCTCTATGCAAGTAGCTCAAACAATCGAGCAAATCGAACTACTGGATAGACAGCTTGATGAAGTTCACGAAAACATTGAATCCATTATGACATCCCTAGATTCCGTGATCATGACTGTACCTGGTATTGGTTATCTTAATGGTACTATGATCCTTGGTGAAATCGGTGATATTCACAGATTCCAGACCCCTGGTAAGCTTCTCGCTTTTGCTGGCCTTGACCCAATTGTCTACCAGTCCGAAAACTTTAGGGCTAGAAATACTCGAATGTCAAAACGAGGTTCTAAAACCTTACGCTATGCACTTGTTAATGCGGCTCACAATGTGGTACGCAATAACAAGACCTTTAGCGAGTATTACAATCTAAAAATTTCTCAGGGCCGAACACACTACAATGCGTTAGGGCACTGTCCTGGTAAACTTGTACGTATTCTGCACAAGTTTATTACTGATAACGTACCTTTTAACCTTGAATAACTGACATGTTGATTTCAATTTTCAAAAAGCATCTGAATGGATGCTTGGTTCAGTGCGGCCAATTTTAAGGGATACAACTTAGATAATCTTTTCGCTATTTCTCGCTTGACTTTTCATAGCTGGTCTCCTTGCATCACAGCATTTAGTTTGATGTAACAGCTTGTTTAGACATTGACAGTATAGTATAGTCACATATCAATTAGAAATATTGGTTTTTTATACTATAGTTATAGATTTTTTTTATAAGGGGGGTTTATGAATAATTTGGATTGGAATGTTTTGAAAACTATTTATGAGGAAAAAAGTCTAAACAAGGCTGCTGAGAAGTTGCTTATTTCTCAACCCTCATTGACATACCGCATCAAAAGAATCGAAACAGAGGTCGGTGCAAAAATACTAACCCGACATGCAGGTGGCGTTAACTTTACTCCGAAGGGCAAGATTGTACTTAACTATGCTATTGAAATGGAAAATAGGTTTAATGCTTTAAGAAATCAACTTCAAAATGAATCTTACCAAGAATCAATTTCATTCAAATTAGGCTGTAGTACTGTTGTATCCCAAAGATTGCTTGCACCACTACTCAAACTTTTTCAATCACAACATCCTGAAATAAAGGTTGAACTTATTACAGGATCAAGTACCACACGCATACCCAAATTACTTCATAGCGGAGCAATCCAAATAGCTATAATGCGTGACAACAATGTAAACTGGGATGAATGTCAACATGTACTGTCTGAAGATGCTTATGGAATTTTCACTTCATCACCATTTCCACTTAAAGATTTAAACAAACTATCCTGGATACAGTCTGAAGGAACAAGACATACAAAATCCTATAGGATATTTTATGATTGGTGGAAGAGAAATTTTTGTGATGAACCACCTGAGAGCATTATTATGGTTGATACTATTGAAGCTTGTTTACAGATGGTATCACAAGGACTTGGATGGACATGGGCAACTGAACTTCATGTGCACAATCACTCAGAATTACACTTTCAATCTATTAATGATATTAATGGCCATCCGATTACAAGAAAAACTGTTCTTTTATACAAAGATTCTCAATTATCTAATCCAGCAGTAAAAGCATTTATTGATTGTACTTTAGATTATATTAAGGCGTTTCCACTCTAAAAGTAGTCAATACATTTCAATCTATTAAAGGTGAGCCTCGTTAAAGATTCACTCATAGGAAGACTTTTTGAGACAAATTTCAATAGCGAGCTATTGTTTCTTTTAATCTTTTCTGCTATACTAAACACAAACGGAGGTGTGTATTACTATGAAACCATCATGTGGTTTATACCTTAAGCAAATCAATACGACTCTTGAAAAAAATGCAAATAATGATTTGAGAGAAGATGGACTAACCATGTCTCAAGTTACTATATTACTAACACTTAATGAAGCTGATGAATTTTCTCTATCTCTAAAACAACTGGAAAAAGAGCTCCACCTTGCACAATCAACGATTGCAGGTATTGTATCAAGATTAGAGCAAAAGAATCTGATCTCACCTTATTTCGATGAAAATGATAAAAGATTGAAACTTGTCAAATTAACTGATGATGGGTTGAACTGCTGTATAAAAGCTGAAATGAGAATGCAAGCCGCTGAAACACAGTTATTATCAGGATTGACAGAGGCTGAGCAAACTATTTTTTTCACTTTGCTTCAAAAGGTCAGCAACACTATAACTTGACGCATTGCGCCAAGTATTTTTTGCCCATTTCAATAGCATGCTATTATTAATTAAAAGGAGTTTTTTATGAAAACCAACAATACACTGAAATCCTTTAACGACATGCCACCTTCTCAGGCAGTCATCAAGAATGTTATTCCAGCAATCATTGCCATGCTCATGATCCTTATCTATAATCTTGCAGACACATTTTTTATAGCTCAAACCAATGATGCATTTCAGGTAGCCGCGGTATCTTTAGCTACGCCTGTATTCCTAATTTTCATGTCGGTAGGGACTGTGTTCGGGATTGGTGGTACCTCCGTTATCTCACGTGCAATTGGAGAAGGCAAGTTAGAATATGCTAAAAAGACCTCTTCCTTTGTTATGTGGTCATGTCTGGCAACAAGCATAGTTATATCACTATTATTTCTAATTTTTATGGATAAGTTACTTTTTCTAATTGGTGCAAGTCCAGAAACTTTTGATTTGGCTAAAAACTATCTTGTCATTGTAAGCCTAGGAGGCCCCTTCGTCATGTTCTCCACTTGCTTTTCCAATATTCTACGAGCAGAGGGTCAGGCAAAAAAGGCAATGGTTGGACAGGTATTAGGCAACATCATCAATATTGTCCTTGACCCTATCATGATTTTAACACTCAACCTTAATATTACAGGCGCTGCTATTGCAACTGTCATCGGAAATCTCATTGCAGCAGGTTACTACTTGCATTATTTCAATTCAAATAACTCCAGTTTAAGCATAAGCATTAAAGATTTCACTATGAAGGATAGAATTCCAAGTAGTATCTTACTCATTGGTATACCAGCATCTTTAGCATCGGTTCTAATGAGCATCTCACAAATCATCATGAATAGCCTGATGGCTGAATATGGCGATATGGCTTTAGCAGGAATTGGTGTTGCAATGAAAATCACAATGATCACAGGCATGGTTTCAATGGGTATCGGCCAAGGTATCCAGCCGCTTCTGGGGTTCTGTGTCGGTGCAAAAAACTGGAGCAAATTTAATGCAATCATGAAGTTTTCCACTATGCTTGCACTGTTTACCAGTATTGTACTTACTACACTCTGTTATTTTTCAATAGATTCTATTGTTGGTGTATTCCTTGAAAATGCTTCGGCTTATGAATATGCTCATACGTTTTCTCGAATTCTTTTAACAACAAGTAGTCTTTTTGGATTCTTCTTTGTTCTTTCAAATGCCCTTCAGGCAATGGGCGCAGCGAGCGCCTCACTAATCATAAACTTGAGTCGTCAGGGGTTAATCTATATTCCCATGCTTTTTGCTCTCAATTATACCCTTGGCGCGTCAGGATTAGTATGGGCACAACCTGTAGCAGATCTTTTATCGACTATGTTGGCAGCCACACTATTCATGTTGACTTATAGAAAAATGTTAAATCTTTCTGATGTAGAATTAGTCAATGTACCTCTTGGTTAATAATAATTGATTCAATTTTCATATTATTTGTCAAAAAGACATATTATACGCTATTCTGCGATCAATATGTCTTTTTACTTACGCGACTTACCCTACGACTATTTTTGAATCTATCTACACTAGCATGCTTTTAAAAAATGTGAAATATACCTTACAAAATAAATCAACATATTTTACCACTATTGACTCAATATTCTTTCTAGTATAAAATTAATTTCGAATATTTCAGGTGTATCAAGCAAACCTTACCCAGTTTATTTGCATAACTGATTCAGCATAATGTACTAACCACTCACAATGCATGCATATTTTCCTGTAGTCAAATTTTTTCAACCTGCATGTTAGATGTTTATGGATAATTTTTTTGTAGATTTTATTTTTTTGACGAATAACGAATCGATTCGTTATTCTCAAATATTTTAAGGAGCTCATATTATGTCAGTATTTACCTACATCCTCATACACAATATTGCGCCTGTTCTTGTACTCATTCTAATGGGATATGGTGTCAGTAAAAAATTCACACTTGATATTTTCACACTCAGCAAATTGAATTTCTATTTATTCATACCTGCATTTATCTTCGTCAATCTGACAGAAACCGAACTCAATTTTGGTATGTTCAAAATACTATGGTTTTGTATTGCCTATGTGATTGCAAATGGTGCATTCGCTTATATCATTGCAAAGGTGCGCGGTTGGGATGTTGGCAAATATAATGCTTTCAAAAACTCAATAATGTGGAACAACACTGGAAACATAGGTGTTTCACTTGTAACGCTTGTCTTTAGTGGTAATCCTTATATTGTAAATGGTGAAACACCCTATCTAAGTGAAGCACTTGCAGTACTTATAATCATAATGGTATTTACAAATGTTGCAGGCAATACAGTTGGATTTTACCAGGCAGGGCGTGCTCATATGGACATTAGAAAATCACTGAAGTTCATCTTAACAATGCCTGCTATTTATGTATTCCCACTTGCACTCATTTTGAAAAACGCGCCTTTTGATATAACCAACACCCTAGTTTGGCCCGCACTTGTATATCTAAAAAATGGGCTTGTAGCAATCGCACTACTGACACTTTCTGTTCAACTCTCCAAAACATCTTTCAAAGTCAATGATATCGACGTTTCAATATCCACTTTTTCTAGATTAATTTTAGGGCCTATTCTTGCAATCTTTATGATTAAAATCTTCGATTTCACAGGTATCGTCGCGCAGACGATATTGATTGGACATGCAGTTCCGACTGCAGTCAATACAGCATTAATTGCTGTTGAATGTGAAAATTATCCAGAATTCGCTACACAAACAGTTGTCTCCTCAACACTTTTGAGTACAATCACTTTAACTTTTGTCATTTATTTCGCTAGAATTGTATTTCCAATTTAATAGCTAGTCTAGGAGGAATGATTATGTCTACACAACTAATTACTTATCCAAAGGCCGTAACAATTAATGAAGTCGGCTTACGAGATGGTATTCAAAATGAATCTTATCTTTTGAATATTGATGAAAAAATAAATTTATTGGAATCCATCTATGAGTCAAATATTAATGTCATCGAAGTTGGTTCCTTTGTTCATCCTAAAGCAATTCCACAAATGGCAAATGTCATAGAGTTTGTTACAAGAATGCCACGTAAAAACAATGTTCAGTATAGAGCTTTGGTTCCAAATATAACGGGGTTGAAGAATGCATGTGCTCTGGGAATTGACAAAGCGAAACTGACAGTATGTGTAACCGAATCACATTGCATTAGCAACTTCAACCAACTCCCCTTGGACATGATGAAAAGCTTTGAAAAATGTGTTTCTTATGCGACCAATCATAAAATTGAACTATCTGGGGCGATGGCATCTGCTTGGGGTTGCGCCTATGAAGGAAACGTCTCCATCGATCAGGTCGACGCATTGATAAAACTTTATTTGGAATACGACATCAAGGAACTTTCACTTTCAGATGCTACAGGTATGGCTAATCCAAAACAAGTTTACACGATGTCCCGCCACTTTATTGAAAAATACCCTGAAGTCACTTGGATTCTGCATCTACATGATACGCGTGGCATGGCGCTTGCAAATATTGTTGCTGCAATGCAGGCTGGAATTTCCAACTTTGATGGTTCCTTTGCAGGCTTAGGCGGGTGTCCTTATCTTCCAAATGCAACAGGAAACATTGCAACTGAAGATCTTGTACACATGCTGCACGAAATGGGGATTAGTACTGGTATCAACCTCGAAAAAGCTATTGGTACAGGAAAACTTGCAGAACAAATTGTGAACCATCAAGGAACTGGATCAATTTTAAGAAGCGGACGCAACTGTGATTTGTCACTTGAAAAACCACACTATCAAAAAAATGATTAGTAATGTCCTAAAAATGATCACAAGTCGCTTAGTCTTTAGCCTCCCCCTCAGTAGACAAACTCTTGTTAGCTTACGAAAAATGGTAGCAACAGTCTTTTCCCTGTTACTACCAATCTATCATTTCGTTTATTGATATTCTTTTAAATTTATAACTAGTAATGATCCTTACATGATGCTATACAGATATTATCATTATCTACTTTATAGACAAGTCGATGTTCACTGTCTATTCTTCGTGACCAATATCAGCTAAACTGATGTTTCAGTGGTTCAGGCTTTCCCAGACCATTACTGTATCAGTCACGTTCGATGCTTTTTATGAGTTTATTAATCTTCTTTAACTTGCTTATATCACTAATCTGCCAGTATAGATGATCATCCCATGTAATGTCTGCAAATACTTTATTCATCCATCAGTTCTCTCTTCTTAAAAAACCCTGTTTCAAGTTGCTCTATACCTTTAGCAATCTTTGTACTTATCATTGGATTAGAGAAAATCCTAAAGTTTTCCATGATATTGTTGTACTCATCTTCAGACATCATAACAACATTCTCTTTTCCACTTCTCGTAATGATCAATGTCTCGCTATCATTTACTACCATATCACAGACATTCTTAAAATTCTTTCGAACATTTGAGCTAGCTAATGCTTTCATTTGAGCACCTCCTTATCTTAACCATATCATACTATATGACGTACGTTTTTTAAATTAAACCGTACAATTTATTGTACGACACAAACTCATAATCGCTCTCGAACTTGCTGGAATCTTACTTACTTCATAATTATTATTCTGCAGTGAGTTTTGATATTTCAATAATAACAAAACCACACCCAATCATTCAGGTGTGGTCAAATTTAATCAAAATCTTCATTTTAAAGCGGCACTCAATCCCCTAGAACTCCAACAAATGGCCGCTATTTCATGTGCTTAGACGCTCGGACAGCCTAAACTCTGAGATTGAAAGTTACCATAAAGAGTCCTTAAAATCATCTATACAATCAAAATCATTTATTAGCGATGCTACTGATTTACTGCTCTTTGAATCATTCCAAAATTCTAAGCTAGTATTTAAAAGGTCTTTCCTTGCGTCATTAGATCGTGAACGCGTACAGGAACTCATTCAATCTGTAATCGAGGTAATTGAAGTCAAAAATAAGAAAGTACATTCAATTACATTCTCAAATGGGATTACACATAAATTCATGTATAAGGCTGAAAATAAGCAAAAGATAAGGACCCGTGAGAAATTGCACTACAGGTCCTATTATGATATGGTTATGGAATTTCTAAAAGAAAACGGTTCTGCTTCCAGAGTTGAAATTGAAAAGCTGACCGGAATGAGACGTACAGGTGCACTAGCACTCGTAAACGAGCTTATCAATGAGGGTGTTCTTGAAAAACGGGGTAGTTCGATTGCGATTAGGTATTTTATTAAATAATAACAATTCAGAATAATTCATAATATGATATCCATGAAAAGGACCTTGAAAAATCTGAACACCGTACAGAATCAAGGTCTTTGTTTTCTACACAATATTAGAGTTGAAAATTACTTGTTATCATTGAATCACTTATACATTTTTAAGCTATTATATTTCTCAATATCTGTACATTAATTATAACTATCCTTACATATTTAGCAACGCTATGACTCTACTCCCAGATTTCCTATTCTTCAATTTCAATCCTTGCACCATCAATCAAATTCTGTTGGCCAACAATTACAACCACATCTCCGGCACCTAGACCTGACTTGATTTGATATTTCAAATCGTCACCAACACCAATAGTTACTTGTCTACGCAGCGATTTGTTACCCTCTACTGTAAATACATAGTCAATTCCTTCTTCATGCATGACAGCTTCCTTTGGAACTGCCAGTCCTTCAATATCCTCAGATAGAATGATGGATGCAAGCGCAAACATACCTGACTTAATTTTATAATTATCATTAGCAACTTCAATCTTGACTGAGTAAAGCCTTGCACTATTCTGAACTGGGCTGATTTGAGTTACCGAACCCATAAACATATCGCTTCCAAGTGACTCAACCATTATTTCTACCGGCATACCAAGCTTGACTTGGTTAACGACTTCCTCCCCGACTGCCGAGGTAATCACAACAGGATCCAAGCTAATTATCGAGAATATTGTTGTTCCAGCACTAATATTCTCTCCTTTATCCATATTTCTGGCACTGATATACCCAGCAATCGGCGCGGTCACCACTGTATCCTTCAAATTGATATCTGCAGAACGCAAATCTGCTTGCGCTGCCTTCAAGCTGATCTCCGAAGCCTTATATGCGTTCACTGCTGTTTCATACGCTTTTTGAGAAACTGCATTTTGATCGTATAACTTTTCATAACGCTCGAAATCCATCTTTTTCTGTTCATAATCGAGCTGTGCCACCGATACAGAAAGTATCGCCTTTTCTTTAGTCAAGGCATAACGTGTATCATCAATTCCTGCCAGGACCTGACCTGACTCCACATAATCACCCACGTTGGCCTTGAGCAGCTCAATATCTCCACTGATTTTTGCTGTAACATCCACGGATTCGCTTGGTTCAGCTTCACCAGTCACATTCAGTGTATGCGTAAAGGCAGCCACACTGACCTCGTACGTCTGTACGACATGTACTTCCTCTTGTACAACTGTCTCATCTGTTATGGCTTCAGTGTTCTGGCTGCTGCACCCTGTCGCAACTATAAGCAGTATGAATGCAACTAATGAAATAGTCACAGTTTTACGAATGCTGCATTTATTAAAGACCTTTTGCATTACTCTTACCTCCAATTATATTCTTTTTCCTTAACAACTGAGTTGTCCAAGCAAATCTGGCAGATGTACCACTCGCCTTTTTCAGTTTACGTTCTTCAACCATAGCGTAAATAATTGGGATGAGAACGAGTGTCAGCATTGTAGATACCAAGAGTCCGAAAATCAGTGTGTATCCTAAGCCTGCAAAGAAATCCTGTTCTAAAGTAATTGGCAAGATACCGCCAGCAGTTGTTATTGTCGTTGCTAAAACAGGGATGAATCTCGTCTTGCCAGTTGTTCTGATTGCTTCATAGAATTCATAACCGCTATTCCTTAAATAGTTGATATAGTCAACGAGTACAATTCCATTGTTTACAACAATTCCTACAAGTGCAACCACACCGATAAAGGCGACAAAACCAAAGTAGTTTCCTGTCAGATATAATCCTGGCATAACGCCTATCATTGCCATCGGTACTGTAAAAAGAATAATGAGTGGTTGGCTGAGCGAATTGAACTGTACTGCTAAAATTACGTACACGAGAATAAAAGCCACAATCATATTGACGAACATATCTCCAAATGTTTCACTGATATCCTCAGCCTCACCTCCATAAACGACCTTTACACCAGAAATTTCAGGGTACTCTGACATACTTTCTTCAAACGCACTTGTTATTTCATTTGCAATATATCCATCGCGGACCTGAGACATTACACTGACTTCACGCACTCTGTCTGTATGACTGATGCCAGTGTAGCCTTCTGCCTCAAAAAAACGTGCTACTTGGCTTAATTGGACTGCCTGTCCAGCAGAATTATATACATAGAGCTTTTCAACATCGCGCTGGGTTTCCAACGTGTTATCACTTAGATGAATTGTCACATCTATTTCTTCCTGATTCTCTCTATATGTTGTTGCAGTCACACCATTGACAGCATTTCTTACAGCTAATGCGACCTGTATGTCATTCAACCCGAATCTTGAGGCACGTTCTTTATCAACAATAACCTGAAGTTCCGGATTTCCTTCCGATACCGAACTGCTTACATCCCTGGTACCTGGTATTGTTTTTAGGATTTCCACATAATGATTAGCCGTTTGCTCAAGCAAGTCCATATCATTGCCCTGAAGTCTAATTTCTACAGGTGCCGCTGCGGGCGGACCGTTTTGAAGTTCCTGAACCTCGATATTGGCTCCACTGATATTTTTGATTTGTTCTCTAATTTCATCCGCCAATTCTATGGAAGTCTTCTCTCTTTCATCAACAGATGTCAGGTCTATAATCAGTCGTGCTGTTGTTGGATCACTTCCACCACTTCCTGATTCACTTAAACTGTCAGCACCTGTAATTCCAACATTTGCAACAAATGTTTTGATTTCCGGGTACTCAAGTAAAAGCGCTTCCACTTTCCCTGATATGGCATTTGTTTCTTCGACAGGCGTCCCTTCAGGCGTTTCAATATTTACGTAAAGTCGTTCCTCGTCACTGTCTCTAAACATTTCCACACTTAGTAATCCCATAGGAATTAGCGACATGCTCGCAAAGAATGCTGCAATAAAAAATGCGAGTACTCTTTTTCTAAGTTTCTTGTTTTGTACCAAATCATATATCTTATCACTATAGAATTCGACAATTGGACTTTCTTCCATGTTCGTATGTGCTCTGAACTGTTTAAAATACATCAGTCCACCAAATAGAATTGCACTTGCAATCGTCATCCATGAAATTTCATTATCAAATGAGAATGCATAACCTGAAAGTAGAATTACAAGTATTACAGATCCGATTTTAGAAAGCTTCGTTTTCCAAGACGTATGATCCACCACAATTTCAGATCGATGGCTCTTGAGAAAGATTGAGCACATGGTTGGTGTAAATGTCATTGCCACGAGAAATGATGATGTCAGTGCAAAAATTACTGTAAGTGGTATTGATTCCATAAACGCACCCATCACGCCGCCTGTAAGCAGTAATGGAAAAAATGCCGCCAGTGTCGTTAGCGTTGATGACGCCATGGCCGGAGCAATCTGGTTCGTAGCTGCTTCGGCAGCCTGTGAGGCACTTACACCATGAAATCTTAGACGGTCAATGTTTTCCATAATTACAATGCCATTATCCACCAGCATGCCTACAGCTAGTATCAACGAAAACAATGTGAATGTGTTAAAGGTCAAGCCTGAAAAATTCATAATCCACATTGTGACCAGGAGTGACAGTGGAATAACAATAGAAACTACTGTTGCCTCACCAAAACCTATAAAAAGAAATAGTACAACCATAACCAGACACAGACCAGATACAGAGTTTCCAATAACATCTCCTAGTTGCGTTCTCACTGAATCTGCAGTATCTCCGCTGATTTCCAAAATCACATTTTCTGGATAAAGAACACCTTTTTCTTCTTCAAGTATGTTATGGATCAAGTCACTCGTACGAATTATGTCAGCCTGCTCCTTTTTTTTGATAGACAAGGCAACA
Organism: uncultured Acidaminobacter sp.; assembly: GCA_963678925.1. Lineage (GTDB taxonomy): Bacteria > Bacillota > Clostridia > Peptostreptococcales > Acidaminobacteraceae. Next base: position 137,201 of record OY787533.1, read on the forward strand.
GACCTTTTCATAGTTCTTTCATCTTCATCTGCTGCTGAAAGTCTAGAATAGGAAATTTGGTCCTTATACCCATCTATAACAGTTGCAACATCTCTCAGATAGAGTGTCCCGCCACCATCTGTTGTAAGTGGAATCATTTCAAGCTCACTGGGATCTTGGAGTTGTCCAACGGTACGTAGGTTAAGCTCTGTACCATCCAGAACAAGTGAGCCACCTGGAAAATTTATATTTGAACCTGAGATTGCAGCCTGAATGGAGTCCATTGACAACTTGTAGGCCGCAAGCTTCCCTGGGTCAACCTCAACGCGAATTTCTCGTTCAACGCCGCCAATAACTAGAGCCTCAAATACATCACTTTCCTGTTCCAGACGATCCTGTATATCTTCTGCAATGTGCGTTAAGGTTATTAAATCCAAATCACCAGCCAAATTGATTACCATAATTGGAGAATTATTGGTTTTCTGTTTTTCAACGACTGGCGCTTCAGCCTCATCGGGAAGCTCACTCTCTATACCAGATAATGCGTCTCTCATGTCCGATATTTTCTGATCTATGTCAACACCTTGTTCAAACTCGAGAAATATCGTTGAATACCCAAAAGCAGAGGTACTTTCCATAGTCTTGACATCCTCAATGTCATCAAGTTCAGCCTCAATTTTATTGGTAATTAAACTTTCTACCTCGTCTGGTGCTGCACCAGTATATATTGTAGTTACTAGGCCATATGGCAAAGTAATTTCCGGCTGAAGTTCTCGTGGCATATTTAAATACGATGTCACACCTATGATTAGAACCGTTAGTACCAACAAATACACAATTCGATAACGTTCTATAAAAAATGCCGCCCATCTACCAAACAGGTTCTTTGGCTGTATCAACTCAGGAATTTCTTCAATTTTTCTATCTCTTTTATCTTGATCTATCATCTTTCTCACGCCTTTCTTGTAAACTGACACACTAATTGCTCAACAGTAGGCGATTAGCTAACATTAATTTTAATAGACAATAGTTCATTATTCAATGAGCGATTATTATATTTCGTCTATTAATAGACGAATAAGGCATTTTTGTTCATAAATAGACCCCTTCTCCATAATGAAGAAGAGGTCTGTTATTGCACTCTAATTATTTTCACTTACTTCATGCTGCTATGTGTCCTCTACATCTTTTTATAAATTCTCTTGAATCCAATCTAGCAGAACTTCAGAAGCAATTGCATATCCTCCCATTTGACAATGGTTTTGAGCGGTCGTTTCTTCATCAAACAGCATATATTCCTTCGGACATTTTAGTGCTTCATACAACTTCTCTGCCTCACCATATGTCACTTCTGCTGTCCCATCCATTACGAGCATCTTACATGTGATTTTATCAATAATACCCGTATTGTTATATTTCTTCAACTCTTCAACAACAGCCTGCACGCTATTTTCCACTCCTTGTTTCCAAGCGTAGTCCGCAATCATGGTTTGCATTGATTTGGGTACCATCAACTTCGGCATTTTATCAATTTTCCCAAGAGCTTCCGCAATGCCACCACCCCAGTTCGTATTTCCCGGATTTGTAATACACAGTTTGATTCTTTTTTCGTAGGCAACAGCCCTTGGTGCTAAAAAGCCTCCGAAACTAATGCCCATAATGCCAATTCGCTGTGTATCTATGCCTGGAATGTTACATGCAAAATCGACAGCCGGAGTTACGACATTTTCCCAATCTGGTCTAAATGGAAGCCCTTGAAGGCGCAAGGCATATCCCTGCCCAGGACCATCAAATACAAGACAGTGAATACCTCTCTTCAAGGCAGCGTCATAAACCCATACAGTATCTTCCGCCCAAGTATCTCGTCCAGGCGTAATAATCAAGAGAGGTGCTTTTTCGTCAGCAACAGGTGACCGATATAAATGCCCTGGCAAGCTTGTGTCTTCGTAAGGAATTTGAACAGGCTCGCCGGGATAATTAGACAACTTCAAATACTTCTCGTAACACGCACGGCTCTCCAAGCTATATGCTTTCATACGCGGATCTTCCGGCATGCTAAAATACATAAGACCAATTCTATAATAGCTTGAAGCTCTTAAATATTCTTGGCTTGCTGTGATTGCCCTACCATTTGCTTCTGCGGATTCAGCTTTCTTCTTAAGCCTGTCTCCCCTAGATGACCACGCCTCGATCCAACCTTCTTCATCATCTGAGCTCATATGACCAAGCGTATCCATAACTTCGCCAAAATCAGTCATACCGTATTTAATCAATCCAAAAACGTGTTTCATTAAAGCATCCATCATGATATGATTAAAAAACTTAACTTCAGACCATGGTTTTTGAGACATGACATACTTGCCCATATCAACCTTATGTTTCATCATTTTCATTGGACTTTTTCTATCTGCCATTTTTCAAATCTCCTTTTATAGTCTATTCACATATAAGTCAACTGCCTTAATATCTGGATGTGTATATCGTTTTCTACGCTCGGTTTTATCTTGATAATTGATTGCCATCATCGGACACCACTGAATACAAGCCATGCATCTTGCACAGTTACCTCCGAAGACAGGCCTCTGGTCCACCATCTTAACATTATTCATTGGACAAATTTTAATACAAACGCCACAACCGTTACATAGGCTATTCACACTATAATCAAGGGCGAATATTGAGTAATCATTCATTTTTTCATTAAGGGATTTAACAGGCTTACCAGCCCCGTTTCCTTTTGAGGTATGCTTCATTTCAATAATGGACTCACTTATTTCAGCTATTTTCCTCTTTGCCTTTTTGTGCAAATGACTCTGAATCACTTTAGGCCACGCGCTATACATTGCTATATAATTGCCCGGCATCTGAAGCGCATAGGTTCCAGAAAGTCGGCCACTCTGCTTTCCAATAAGTTCACTTAACCTATTAAAAGAACTGCCGTGCAATGCGCCCGCTGTAACTACTGCATAAGTATACTTTGTTGTTTTGAAATCCAACTTCTTTACAAACTGCTCTATAATAGGCGGTAAACTGCTAAAATACGCCGGACATACTATCCCAACACGTTCATATGGCAGGTCGATATAATCCTTCTCCATCAAATCAGCAATAAGTATAATCTCAGTATCGCCTGTATGGTTTGCAATTTCACGTGCTACAGCAAGGCTATTTCCAGTTCCAGAAAAACAAAATATTATATTTTCCATACATCCTCCTCCTAACCATCAAATGATAAACATATGATTTGACAGTGCATACTTTTCATGCTAGCATCTTATTATACTACCGTTGATTATTCAATAATCGTATATCAGAATTCGTTCATTAATCAACACAATTTCGTATTAGTTCATTATTTATTAGATTAGGGTTAGGAGCAAACCAGAATGAATATGATAACTGATTCCTCTGCCATCGTTTCAAAAAAACGTACAAAAACAGATTTGCGCGTAATCAAAACGAAACGTGCAATAAATGCTGCACTCGTGGACTTACTTCAAAAGAAAAGTATCGATAAGATTTCAGTTGCAGAACTTGCAAGGAATGCTGAGATTAATAAGGGGACTTTCTACCTGCACTATACAGATATCTATGACTTGTATCAAAATGCCTTAAATGAACACCTTGTAAAAATCGTCGATGAACTTGTCTTTATGAACCAAATTTTCACTGACCCAGATCTGTTTACAAATAATCTTGTCACACTCTCGTTAAAAAACGCCATTTTTGAAAACGATCCTTTCCTGGCAAAACAAAATTCGAGGTTTAATCAAAGTGCACATTCTTTCTTCTGCAATGCCTTGGTGTCAAAGGTTCTATCATTTGACCAAATTCCTGCATCAGAGGAAAATTTGATAAAACTACAGTTCATTTTTTCAGGAGCCGGTTCGCTGATGCGCTATGATTCACATAGAGATATTGATCTTCTAATTAAAGTCATCTCTGATACAATAAAAAATCTGTTTCCTGAATTTATACAAACACAATACTCAAGATAACAATTAGCTAATAGTAGGCACTTTTTTATTAGGAAGTTACTATAAGGTTACTATGAACTGACAATTCCAGATTGAACTTTGGGTTTATAAGTATTCACATACCAACGAATAAACACTATTCTGCAATTACCTCGAATAAAGTTCTCAGAGTTCCGTCTTGAAATATCCACTTATTTCATATTCCACTCATCCATATATTATTATTCTCAAAATATCAAAATTAGAGTATATTATCTTTTTAAAAAAATTTAACCACCCCAAAACATTAGGAGTGGTTAAATATCTAATCACAATATTCATTTTTACATACCAATTCCTCGGTACACTCTGTATCATTCCCCGTATCTATCAACAATCCCGTAAAAATCATTATTACGCCAATAATCGAAGTCTCTGTCATTTGCTCTTTTAGTAGTACCGTACCAAGAATCGACGCCGTTAAAGGTTCTGCTAAAGTAAGTGTCACCGCTGTAGATGCAGGTACTTTCTTGAGCGCTATCGCAAACAAAGTATATGGAATTGCAGTTGCAAGAATCCCTAAGTGTATAATCGGTAAAAAAACATATATACTATCTACCCAGTCAAGTTTGGCAAACAAGAGTAATGGTAAGAGCAATAATGCACTTCCTAAAAAAATGGCTCCGTTTATAGCCAGTCTGGATCCACCACTGAATGCACGCTGCGATGTTGCGACAAATGCCGCATACGAAAAGCCTGCTCCTAGCGAAAACATTGCACCGGTTAAATCAAAGGCAATTGAATCTGATCCTATGAATAACAGCATGCAACCGCTTACCGATATTGATGTTGCAATCACCCATCTTTTACTTATTTTCTTACCACTTATGACTTCAATAACTCCAGAAAAAACAGGTGCACTTCCAATAGCCAACATGGTTCCAAACGCTACACCTGTCCGTGCCACTCCAAAGAAGAATAAGGGCTGATATAAAGCCATACATAGCGAGGCTGCAAATATATCTACACGCCTCATATTACCAATATTCTTATATGAACCCTTTATAAAGGCAATAATAAATAGAATACATCCTCCAATTAGCATTCGAAATACACCTACCGCCAAAGGATCAGAACCATTTGGCAATAACGCTTGTGCAGTGCCTGTCGTCCCCCACATCATTGCCGAAAGTACTATGACAAACTTGGATTGTTTCGTAGATAATTTCATATACTCACCTTTCGCTTAATCGGATCCTTACCTATTACATACATATTTTCAACATAAGTTCCATAAACTCACAATTAGATTCCAGACTACTATAAAGTCATAAAAAGGATTATTCATTAACTTAACGAATAATCCTTTTCTTAATGTATTATATGCTTTTCAAAATCAGGTTTCTTATCAGGAATACTTATCTTCTTTAGCCGATTTCTCGAAATCAATGCTTAGAATGCATTTTACGAAATTCCTTTGGTGTCATATGCTCTAAACACTTAAAACTCCTTGTTAATGAAGCATTATGCTCATAGCCAACTAGCTGTGCTATTTGAGCCAGTGTGTATGATGTTGTAAGCAGCAACTCCTTTGTCTTATTAATACGAAGTCGTTTCAGGTATGCACTTAGAGTCCAGCCAGTATAGCGCTTAAACCAATCACTATAGTAATTAGATGCATAGCCTTCAATTCTTGCTAACTCCTCCAGAGTAACGCTCCTATCATAATGTTTCTTCAAGTATTCTATTGATGCAGGCTCTGAGTTCTTGAAAAGATCGCAGTAAATGTATCGAAATAAATTATTCATTGATGCGGTAGAGTCATTACTCCTGCATTCCTGCAGCATCAGTTTTTTTACAAGTTCCCACTTTTCATTCATTAGAATGAGTTTTCCACCATGATTTTGTACGATATCATCTGCTGTAATAAAATGATTTGGAACATCTAGTACCAAAAATAAATTATCTGTATATGAAGCATACTTATGCTCTGATCCTGGCGGTAGGAATAACATCTTCGCTCCATCAACCGCAATATTCAGCGTTTTTGTCTCAACAATAAGCTCACCATTTGTAGGAACAATCATCTGTCCATAATCATGCGTATGCGTCTTACTATATTTTTCATATTTCCTGAATCCATAATCAATGTTTCTCACAAGCAAACCTCATTTCAGTAAGTCAGTGAAAATGTACATATCAATTTGTTCAAACTTAGCATGAAGGTGAATTTATGTCAACCAAAATTTACTCACCGTAATTTTGAATTTTATCAATACCGACTGCAAATAAAGATATTCATGTGTAAGGGGGCACTTCAATATTCAGAAATCTGCAGTCGGATTGATTCTGACTCAGGAAGTATGATAGCTTTGCAATTATAAACCATTTAAGTGATTTTATATATCTACTATATCTGCAATTTGAGTTAACTACTTAACATATATCCAGATATTATTTTACGAACTTAGCGAAAAGCATTCACCCGTTTTAGCTTTGTTACCCTTATTCTTTCCAGCATATGAGAAGACATCAGACCTGCCAGTATAATGAGTATCCCCATCATTCTAAGAAGACTCAATTCCTCCCCTAAAAATATAAAACTAAGAACCACAGCACTTGCTGGGCTAAGTGCGCAAAACATACCCGCACGCTCTGCCGATGTCTTGCTTTGAGCAAGCGGCTGGAGGGTAAAACCAAACACACTGCATACAATGGCTAGTGCAATTATAATCTGCATCTCGAATACACTCTGTGGAAATCTCGGCGTTTCAAAAGCAAAAGCTGACAAAGTGCTAAACACGCCCATAAATCCAACTTGAACAATGCCTAATGCAAGCGGATCTTCCTTTCTGCTAAACCGTGCAGTCAAAATAATTGCGACCCCATAGAGTAATGCCGCTATAAGTCCAAGACCTTCCCCCAGTGATAAGTTTAAACCTGCACCTTCAAAGGTAATCAGTACGACACCTGTAAAAGTCAAGAGTACACTAAAAACTACATGCTTCTTTATGCCCCGATGCTGAATGATGGCCTCTATTAATGGGACAAATACGATCGCTGTATTTTCAAGAAGTGCTACAGTAGATACATCTGTTGTTTTCAGTGCTGTAATTTCAGCCGTCATCACAGATACAAACGCTAGCCCTAAAACCATACCATGTAGTATTGTATCCTTTGAAATCAGTTTCAATTTGTTCCATCCAAAGGGCAATAAAATCACAAATGCCAACATAAACCTGAGGCTCAACAAATTGAATATCCCCATACTCTGAATGACCATCTTAGTCATAATGAATGAGGTGCTTCTTGCCAATATAATCATTGCTAAAAGCACTTCTGCTTTATTATCGAATTTTATCCTTTTTTCCATTGGAAATGCCTCCTGCCTTTTCATGAATCAAATATAACATTATAATATACTTGAGAATAGCGCGAATATATCAAAGGTAATTTGAGTAAATGTCAAATACAATCATTGAAATTCAAAGGAGGACAAGGATGGATTCGACTAAGTGTAAAGCACTCATCACCGTACTTGAATGTGGCAGCTTGTCAGGTGCTGCCGAAATATTAGGATACACGCCTTCTGGCATGAGCCGTATGATTGCTTCTATTGAACAAGATACAGGTTTTCCACTGCTCCTTCGCAGTCGAAAAGGCATTGAAGCCACTAGTGAATGTAAAAAGCTACTCCCAACCATTCGCAAACTAAGCCATTACGGAGAACAATATAAGCAACTCGTTGCACAACTCAATGGTATTGAGTCTGGAGAAATACACATAGGAACTTCATATCGCACATATTATCCCTGGTTGATGACCATTATTTCGGAATTTTTAGAAGTGCATCCCAACATTAAAATACATTTAAGCGATGGTGTGAGTACAGAACTACTTACATGTTTGGAACAACATACACTAGATTTATGTATCATTAGTGAGCGTGAGGGAAACTTCACATGGATTCCTCTACAGGAAAATCCAATGGTGGCATGGTTACCCCCTGATCATCCATACGCAGGTTTTGATTCTGTGCCCATAAAAATTTTTGAAACAGATCCATTTATTGAGACATGTCCAAATCAGGACACCGATAACTCTCGGCTTTTGAAACGACATCATATCAAACCAAACATTCAGTTTTCAACAACCAACACTTATGCCACTTACTGTATGGTTGAGTCAGGTCTTGGAATCACACTTACAAATGGCCTTAATGCAAGTGGCGAAAATGGGAATGTCATTGTCAAACCCCTGTCACCCCCTGAAACGATTACCCTGGGAATCGCCATCTCATCCATGGAGGTGCTTTCCCCAGCAGCACGGAAATTTGTGTCGTTTGCCAGGAACTTTACAACGGAGAAATAAATCCTAAAAAAAATCAACCGCCATCAAAGTTTTATGATGGCGGTCAAATATATGCTCTTTATTTGTGTTTGTTGGGTGTAATTTGAAATCGTGTATATAGTTATTCAAGTATAACCTTCGATAATTTAACTTTATGAACTGGTCCTGCTCAATCAATACAGTATTGCTAAATTGCCCTAACCATCGATATCCATTAATAGTCTCTTTTCAATACTTTCCAACAACTCCCTAGAAACGCCAAGCTTCTTTTCAAATATTCCATCCAAGGTCACAAACGTGACTCTATCAGGTTTTATTCTTTGAAACATATTCGACATTTTTTCAACAGCTTCATTTGTGTCGTTATATCCTTTTATGATTGTTATTTCTAAGTTGAACTTGCCAGAATAGTCTTCATTAAACTTTGCCATATTGGAAATATGAGCTTCTAGTGTATAACCCTCAATTGGCCGCACCAATTTTTTGAAATCCACTTCAGTTACTGCTTTTATTTCACCAATAACCTCATCGCACTTTTCTGCAATTGCTTTATAATTCTTTTCATTAAGCAGATATCCATTTGACAGAAGTTTTACCTGAACGCCTTTCAATTTTACCTGATCAATAATTTCACTAACTCTCGAATGGACAAGAGCCTCACCCGCAGAGTTTATAAACAATACGTCCGGTTTCAGATCCGTTAGTTTTTGTTCTAAATCAAAGATACATTCATCATAGTTATCGAAGTCGTGAATTTCATCTGTTTTATCTTTGGACCTACCAATAGGACAGAAAATACAATCAAAGTTGCAGAACTTCTCAGGGAGAATATTTACTTCAAGATATCGTTTTTCATCCTGAATATACACCTCTTTATATTTAAAACCGTTCATAAAAACCCCTTTCATTAAAACTCTATAGTTCTTCTCTCGTTATCTAGAACATATACTTTACATTCGCCGTCAAGTTTCCGTGTTATTTGTTCTTCTAGATAGTTTAGCGCAGAATTAAATTCAGCATCCCTTTCACTGTCCACAGACTCAATGCATAAAAAGGCATTCTTCGTCTCTTCAGTTAACATAGTCCGAACTGCCTCTCTCCAATTCCAGCAACGGCATATCGCACCTGCTTCATCCTTGTAAATCAATTCTCCAACAAGCGGTGGTTCACTTTTATCACTTCCTAATGTAACGAAATCTTCTTCACCACTTGCTAAGGTAAGTTTGATATTACCATCGAACTTATCCATATCTTCACCACCATTAGGAAGTCCATAGAGTAATGAGCAGGAATTATATATATCTACCAGCGGATTAATATTACTAATTTCGTTACCTTTGCTAACCCTTTTTAGCAATGCCTCTATTGAAGAGCGTGCACCTTTTTTAGTTTTGAATTTCTTAAATGCATCACGCCATACGCTGATAACTCGATTTTCGCTCAAATTCTCAGCACCAAGGTGCTTCAGTGCCTCAGATTGGGCTTGCAATAACATTTTAGAATAATCATCTGCAACTCCATAAGAATTATTAACGTTGTTTGCAATGACAATACCGATTTTAGCATTCGGAAACATTTCCCAGAACACATCTTCAATAATAAATTCTCTCATTTTTCCTTCTCCCTTCAAAGCTTTCCGGGTTGAACACGAACATTACTTACACTAAAAACAAAAAAGCCTGAGAAATATAATTAAATATCTCCCAGGCTTTTATCCTTCCGTGTACACATGTCTGTGCGTTTTCTCTCGGACCTGCTAGCAATTGCTACGGAACCCTAGAAAACTTTTCGTATGTTTAATTAACATCATCCTACTAAACATAATTTCATTTGTCAACTTTTGATTACAATACTTCCTTACTTTCACATTCCGTAATCTTCCCTGGAATATATACTTCAATATTGATAATGAGTATGACTGAATAATAATTATATGCTACAATGCCATTGTACTATCTAGACTTCTCCAACAGTTGAAAATAACCCATTCAACATTCTGATGAGGTGATTATTATGTCAATAGAATCATATAAAATATTCGATGCTGTAGTAAGACATCAAAGTTTTGTTCGTGCAGCGGAAAGCATCAATTTGACCCCCTCTGCGGTCAGTAGATCAATTAACGCCTTAGAAAACAAGCTCGGATTTCAACTGTTCATACGAAACAGAAAGGGGTCTAAACTCACACGTGACGGCGAGCAAATTTACCCACTAATACGATCCATACTAAATGCTGAAGAATCTCTTATTCAATATTCGTCCCAGATTCTTGGATTGGAATGTGGCTCTGTCATTATTGGTGCATTTAGCAGTGTTTGCAGCAATTGGATTCCAGATATAATTGAAACGTTTAGCACACTGTATCCTAATATTCACATTCAAATAATGCAAGGTGATTATGAAGATGTAGTTTCTTGGACAAAAGACGGCATTATTGACATTGGATTCGCCAGTTTACCACTAGATAACACGCTCATTGAAACACCACTCATTGAAGACCGTTTATTATGCATCACGCCAAAGAATTTCAAATCAAAACACCCTGACTTCGTTCAGATTGAAGAAATACAAAATCAATCTTTTGTACTACAACGTGACGGTTATAACTTAGATACGATCTCATTAATTAGAAAGAATTCACTTGATATACACCCAGAGTTCTTTATTGATGATGACCAAGCAATTCTTGCCATTGTAGAAAAAGGGCTTGGCATCAGTATTGTTCCAGAGTTAATTTTGAAAAGGCTTCAGTTTGATGTTAATGTTTATCCGTTTGAACCCAATGAGTTCAGAACAATCGGTCTTATAACCAAACCTAACCAACGTCTTTCACCCGCCGCAAAAAAGGTCTTTGAACACATTGTTCAATATGCAAAGAATCACCTAATATGACATACCCTAATTAGTGCGTCGAAGGATTCTTGTTTCGAATCCTTCAACGCTCGTTTACAAGTTAAGTTGCAACTTGACCTTGTTTAATGCTAGGTCCAGATCATTTATGATATCTTCAGCATTTTCAATTCCGATAGAAAGTCTAACTTGCCCATCAGCAATATCCGCATTTTCACGTTCTTCTTTAGTTAATGACGCATGGCTCATTGATGCGGAATGTTGAATAAGCGAATCAACATTCCCAAGAGAAGTTGCTAAACTAAATAGATCCACACTATCCATCAATAGCTTTCCGGCATCAAATCCACCTCTAACATTAAAGCTAATCATACCTCCAAAATTCTTCATTTGTTTCCTTGCTACTTCATGGCCCACATGGGTTGGCAGTCCAGGATAATATACTTTTTCAACCATCTCATGGTTTTCTAAAAACTGTGCAACCTTCATAGCATTTGCGCAATGTACTTCCATTCTCACACCCAGTGTTTTAATCCCCTTTGACAGCGCAGCCGCATCAGCTGGCGACATTACACCACCAATCCACTTGAGATAGTCACTATCCATCTTATGAATGAGTTCCTTACACCCAACAATTGCACCACCGATTATGTCACCATGTCCATTCAAATACTTTGTAACTGAGTGCAATACAATATCTGCGCCAAGTGAAATTGGCTGTTGTAAATATGGCGTGGCAAAAGTATTGTCGACATACATGAGTGTGCCCTTCTCTTTAGCAATTTCAGAAACTTTTCTTAAATCGGTAATTGCAAGCGTTGGATTACTTGGTGATTCAACATAAATAATTTTAGTGTTCGGCTTCACGGCATTTCGGATGTTTTCAACCGAATTAGATGAAACATTCACAAAAGACACTTCTATCCCAAACCTAGGTAAAATATTTTTCATGAATCCAAAAGTGCCACCATAAACCGTATCAGCTGCAACTACATGATCCCCGCAATTTAAGACAGCAAGTAATGCCGTAGTAATTGCACCCATACCTGATCCTGCCATTAAGGCAGCCTCTGCGCCTTCCAGTGCTGCAATCTTTCTCTGTACAGCATGTACTGTTGGATTTCCATATCTTGTATAAGCGTAATACTTACCCTCTGGATCACCATAGCCTGCAGCTATAGCTTCTTCAACGTCTTTCATAACAAATGTGGATGTTCTATAAATTGGTGCAATGTGTGCGCCTGTAACAGGACAATGATCACTTCCAGCATGAATTGCTTTTGTATTGAATTGCTGATTTTCAAGAACAAGTTTTGACATTTTATCTTTCCTCCTCATATGGATAAAATACTATTTGATGCCAAGTATCACTTTACATTGTTAGTATAAGCAACACTTTGGATTGCGTAAAACGACTTTTAATCATCATAAAGATGAATATAAGTCACTTACATATTCATACGCCATCTAGAGTTAGTCAATTTATTTGTTTACATGACTGTACAAGACAAAATTCTAATATTTTATTTGACTTATTAATTTTGTGATGTTATAATCCAAACAAAATCATAGCTATGATGTAAATGAATTTCATATAGAAAGTTTTCTAGGGTTCCGCAGTTTATTGCTGGCTGGTCCGAGAGAAAACGCTCATGTTCATGAGTACACGGAAGGATAAAAGCCTGGGAGATATTATAAAATATTTCCCAGGCTTTTTTATTGTTTTAAAGGCATAAATTTACAGCATAATCGATTATTTAAGTGAATTGAAAATTCGTATTCTACCACCTAGCAGTCAGTTAAAATTCTAAGGAGGACTAAAAATGAGAAAAGTAAAAATCAATGATAATAGCAGCACTAAGCTAAATGGTAATAAAAATCAAATAAGTAATCTAAAAAAACATGATTGTAAAGGATTTGATTTTAATTGTTCGTTTAGTAATAACGATATCTTCCGCGCTTTGAAATATTATAGGAGACATATCTATGTATATTAAGTTTGCACCAATTATTATGATCGTCCTATCAAGCCTTTGTTATCATATTAGCCAAAAATCTATCCCCATTGGACTCAATCCAATAGTTACACTCATTGTGACCTACGTCATGGCTTCCATAGTATCGATTATTTCTTACTTTATATTCATTCCAAAATCAAGCATCATGAACCTTGTGAAATCTGTCGGATATACAAATTGGACTAGTTTATTACTTGGTTTCGCAGTTGTTGGACTAGAGTTAGGATTTCTACTCGCGTATCGTTCAGGATGGAATATTAGTACAGCAGGTCTACTGTCTAACACCCTAGTCGCGCTATTACTCATACCAGTAGGTTTAGTATGCTTTAAAGAGTCAATATCCGTGCATTCTGTTATTGGTATCTCTGTGTGTATTTTGGGATTAGTTTTGGTATCAAAGTAACTTCGATACACATAAGATGAGCATCAGAAAGGCTACTGATAAATTTTCAGTAGCCCCAGACTGTAGAAAAAGTAGAAGGAACCCCTAAAAACAAAAAGGGGTTCTTTTTTTCGTGTCGAATAAGTAGAAGGTGATATTATGATGATTTCCGATCTCAATCGAGCTATCAAATATAAGATTGTAACAGCCTCAATAACCCGTTATGTTGGCTCAGTTACTAAAATTACTGTCGAATCCGCTTCGCGTAAGATTTCAGAAAACATTGTTGACTCAATTTTTGGTATCACTCATGAAAACGTCCTTAATTCCCTCTCTGGATACTTTTTCATTATTGCAGATGAAACAAATGAATCCTTTACTATTTCCAGCTTAGACATACTCCAGAATGGCACACCGCGCTTCTTTTGGGTCGTCGAAAACTACGAAGAATTCTCAATCTATCAAAAAAACCAAATATATATGATTGATATTCTATACGACAGCAAGAATCAGCAGATTCTGGAGATTATAAAGTTTCACATGCCTTAACAACAGACCTGATTTCGTCCCTGCCTTTTTGCTTGATACATCCTTTTGTCTGCTTCTATAAGCAAATCACTAATACTCTGAGCATGAAACTCAGCCAATCCAATACTGACCGTTACAGAAATCTTGTTACCCTGGTGCTCCACAACTTTTGACGCAATTTCCTTTCGTAGTCTTTCACAGACAAACTTAGCATTGTCAATATTTGAATTGTCAAATACGATGATGAACTCTTCACCACCATACCTGCCAATATAATCAGTTGAACGGAGTTGGTCCTGCATGCTCTCACTAACCTGCTTCAGGACTTCATCTCCTGCAATATGGCCATAGGTATCATTTACAATCTTGAATTTATCAATATCGACAATCCCAATAGTAACAACGCCACCATAGCGTTTAACACGTGTTGTCATCTTCATAAGGGCCTGTATTACAAATTCTCGGCTGTATAAGCCCGTTAAATTATCTGTAATCGTTTTTAAGTACTGCTCTTCATTTTTTGCAAGCAAATCATCATAGAGTTCTTTAAGGCGCGATTCCATTTTTGTATATTCTGTTATGTCGTCAAAAAGCCCTATGATATATTCAGCACCTCTATAAACTGAAATCTTGTATTTTTTTGAGGCAGTCTCAATAATGTGCTCAGAAGTCGCTTACGATGAGGATTCCGCAATGGATCGTGCAAGTGCAGACCAGTCAAATGATTTGTCAAGCACATCCTCCATTACCGCAGATAGCCTTCTATCAATCAAATCATTTCCATCAATATTGGTCACTTTAGCAAAGCTATCGTTCACGTCCTCTATAAAAAAATCCATGCCCTGGTCGCCATCAATTATCTTTAAGATGATATAACCAAGCGGCATATTTTTGACGACCATTTTCCTTAGATCAAGTTTGTCCATGACTACCTCCACTTGCTTCTATATATACCACACTACGCACGACATAACCCACCTCTATTGAACCTCACACTCATAATAAAGCTCGAGATCGCTATTGGGCCATATAATAGCAATACCTTCATAAAATAAATAAACAGCGTACTGAACATAAGCTTTAATGAGGAAACAGGCTTTTTTGATGGAAAGGATAAAGTGGAACTCCTTGATGGATTTAGCACACGGGCTGGAACTGCACAGCTAATATACTCTCCATTCCAAGAGGATCGAATGGTATTGGCAGTTACGGGTAAATCGGTGGAGCAGATCGGATTTGTTACACGATATCTCTCAAACCTTGAGCTTTTTAGCAGACTCACAGGAGACACTGCATTCGTAAGCGGTTCTGGTGCGCTCAGATCAGACTTTATTGGTATTTCAAGAGAAGCTTTCGAAACTGTAGAATCTGACCAGTTTAATGCCGGACGTGACTCCGATTTACAGAGGAAATTGACATCTCAGGAAATCCAGCAGTTCATTATCGCGGTATCCTTAGTATTTGTAATTGTCATCTTATCTGTAATTGTTGCAGCCCGCAATAGACGAAAAGTAGACTAGTAATTAACTAATCAATAAACCACACCTTGGATTTTGAAGGCACTGGAAAAGCATAGCTTTTTTCAGAAATAAATAAGGTAAACATTAAAATTCAAAAGGCGAACCATCTGATTACGATAGCTCGCCTAATTTTTGAAATGTTTTCTAATCGTTAGAATTTAATAGTATTGATAACACGGTCCAGATTTATTGCCTGATCGTTCAGTGCAACCGCCTGATTCTCGATTTCATTGAGAGAAGCGGTTTGCTCCTGCGTTGATGCTGAGGTCTCTTCTGTACTCGCCGCATTTTCTTCAGCTAGGGCAGCTAAGCCACTCAAAATCTCCAAAATATCGTTCTTCATAGCATTAACATCTGCACCCGCTTCAAACAGAACACCCACTGCATCATAAAGCGCTTTACTCTCATCGTGAATGCCTTCAAATCTCTCTTTTGTGAGTAGAACGCTATTTTTTTGGACTTCATTTGATTTTGTTACAATTTCAATACTCTCGACAGATTGCTTGGATTCTGATCTTAAACTTGCAATAACACTGTTGATTTCATTTGTCAGCTTTCCTGACTCCTCTGCTAACTTTCTGATTTCTTCTGCAACAACGGAAAATCCTCTTCCAGCCTCACCCGCTCTTGCCGATTCTATAGCAGCATTCAATGCCAGAAGATTCGTCTGATCTGCAATTTGAGCAATCATTGCACTGCTTCTCGCAATATCTTCAACTGATAAATTTGTATCGTGAATGCCCTTATAGACAACTGCAGCGGCCTGGTTGTTCTCTTCATTAATTTGAATGAGCTGATGCACCGTTTTATTGCCGTCTTCGACAATCTCATAAACTTTATCGATTACATCCTTCATATACTGAATTTTTTCACTGACAAGGGTAATGGAATCTCCAAGCTGGACCGCTTTGTTTGCACCTTCTTCCGTACTTGAAGCCTGCTCTGTAGCACTCATCGCCAATTCACCAACTGTTTGCGCAATTTCCTCTGTCGCTCTGGAAAACTGAGCAGTGATACTTCTAAGCTCATCAGAGGATTGTCCAACCTCTTGAGAAGATTCATGTATATTTTCAACAATCTTCTTGATATTCAGCTGCAGCTTGTCAAATGCACGGAGCATATTGCCGATTTCGTCTTTTCTTTCAAGCCCTTTTTCTGATAAAGGCTTTGTGAAATCAAGCTCTGATATAATGGCTGCATGGCTGGTTGCTTCAACAATGGGCTTTGTAATAATACGCGAAAGAAATATCATCGCAAAAATTATTGTAATGACTGATCCTGCAATCGCGTAGGCAATAATTCTCGTAAGTTCATTGACACTTCTGTACATATCATCCTTAGTGACAATAGTTCCAAAAGACCACGAGGTATCTATGCCTGCAATATGTATTGGCGTCAGCGATTTAAACACCTCTGTATCTGTCGATGCTGAATAGGAGAAGGTGTTGTATTCCAGTCCGTTGTGCAGAGCGTCCTGGACTGCCTGTGCAACCGGTGTATTTCCACCGGTAATCTCTCCAGCAACATCTCCCACACGATTAATGTCCTTATGGGTTACAACGACACCATCATAAGACAGAATTCTTGCAAATCCCGAATCAAATATCGTAATAGACTCTGTAAGAGACTGTAGAACTTCTACCGCAAGGTCTACGCGAATTAGAAGAGCATTCTGGCTTCCTGCGTTAACTGGATAGTAAAGGGACACCAGTTTAACTTCCTGACCGTCAAAATCATATCTAGACTCTGAAAGTATGGGGTGATTTTCAGAAAGCATTTTACTAAAATCCTGTTCACTTTCAGTTGTTGAAAGTACGGCAGTCGATACCTTCCCACCGTTTCTGACAAGAATACTCTGAAGGCCATCTGCCTTGTACTGCAGACTAATGCTCGAATCTGCGCTGTCAGCCGCGATCAGACCGATACTATAGATATTGGCATGTTTTTCCAGAAGACTTGTCAGAAAATCCTTTACATCCGCAGTCTTCAGTGCGCCTAATTCAATATTTCTTTTCATGATAACTTCAGTGTCGCTTGCTAAACAGACAAGCTCATCAAACGACTTTTCTACTTGTGATGCGTATTCCCTTGCCGTTGAAAGCGCCAGATTCAGTGCGATCTCTTCTGCATTTGATTTAGAGCTCAAGTAAATTGCGCCCATACTTGAAACCAATATAATCAGCACTATTGTTAATACCGAAAGCGTAAGCCGCGTTCCAATTTTCATATCTCCACCCCATTAAGTCATTTTCTGCTGATGCATTATCATAAAATGCATCCTATACTCTGTTTGTCCACAGGACTTTTCGCATCTATTTATCACACCGGAATACCATCTTGTGCAATATTATAGCATATGCCAATTGTAATCAGTACAATTATTTTCTGATATCATATACATTTTTCGAATAGCAGAAAACAGGAAGCTGATTATTCAGTAAATCGATTCAAAACGCTTGTGCTACCCCCTTGCTTACAGATCATTTTATCGGTGCTAGAATATTTTCATGACGAAAAAAATGTAGCTTTCACAGTTGCCCCTTTTTTCGTAAAATATGACAACTTCTTTAGAAGATAAGGATTTATCATTTGTCACAAAGAAGATGTAATGATATTCCTTCTCGAATGATGTCATTTGATCAAAAACTGAATTCTATTACAAAGAAAGCTTTAGTAGTATTAGAGAGTTTGAGAAGGAACTATAGAGTACTATAACAATGAGAGGCTATCGCTCAAACTAAAAAGAATGACTCCTATTCAATATAGAAATCATTCCTTGATAGCGTGTTCGATGTCCACGATTTGGGGTGCAGTACTTAACAAAGGCATTTTGGAAACTGCTGTGTTATGAGTTTTTATTTTCCGTTTTTCCGTTTTCATGCAACTGATTTTTATTCATATCAACTTAATTGTTTAGTTTCATCAATCTTATTTTAACTTCCATGACCTTTGTGGAATCTACTGTTCCATATTTTTTAACGATCATCCCCTTCGATAGAGTATAAATTTCATCTGCTCTTACCCATGATATCTTAGGCAGTTGCCCTTCAATCATATTCTCGCTATCAAGTACATCTTCCGTTTTCAAACCGCGTATATTTGATATTACCGCTGATACAATTAAATCTTCCATTCGTTAATTATATTCATTATCTGATAACACCAATACTGGTCTTTTCTTTTTTGAAGTCAAATCTGAAAATGGGACAGGAATTAACAAAACATCACCTTGTTTATAGTTCATTCCACACCTCATCAATATCATTATCCCAGAATGACATACTTGATTGACTTCCTTCTTGTAAATCTGTATAGTCATCTTTTGATTTTTTTGCCCTTAGGTAATCTATAAAATCTATCACTTCTGGCAGTTCAATTTCAGACATTTCATCTATCAGTTTATGTACATACTCTTTTGCAGTATTCATTCTGTTCACCTCTCTTCATTCCATAATGCTATATTTCAACTTTCGAGTCTCTATTGCAATTTATCTAGGGAAATATGACACATCTTTACCGTTGAATGAGAATGCCACTTCCAATTTCGTTTACCTTTGTCATCTCAACTCTTTAAATCATCTGAATTACAGGTGGTTTTCATTATACAAACAAATCCACACCCAATCATTCAGGTGTGGTCAAAATAATCAAATTCTTCATATTTAAAGCGGCACTCAAACCACTCAATTTTCAACAAATGGTCGCTATCTCATGTGCTTAGCCGCTCGGACATCCCAGGGTCAGAGCTGTCACGGTACGACTCAGTTCCTTCTTATTTTCATCAGTACTTTTTGTACTGTTCATTTTGATATCTACCATTTTTTCCTCCACGTTCTACGACTAATTAATAAATGTATCACGTGTTTGGTGATAATTCAACTGCAAATCGCATCCTGTTAAATCTTCTAAGCTAGTCTAATGTAATTAATTATAAAAACAACAATAAGCTAAGTGCCATTACTGCCATTCCGGCAATTAATCCATAAATGGATAGATGATGTTCTCCATACTCCCTCGCAGATGGTAAAAGCTCATCCAAGCTGATGTAGACCATGATTCCTGCTACAGACGCAAATATGAAACCAAACATGACGTCATTAAAAAATCTAAAAAGCAAAACATAGCCAATCAAAGCTCCAACTGGTTCAGAAAGACCAGAAAGAAAAGACAGTTTGAATGCTTTCATCCGATCGCCTGTTGCATAGAAAATTGGAACAGCAACAGCAATACCTTCTGGAATATTATGTATGGCAATAGCGAAAGCTATAGGAATCCCCAAACTAGGATCACTTAAAGCTGCCGTAAACGTCGCAAGGCCTTCAGGAAAATTATGAATACCAATAGCCAAAGCCGTGAATAAGCCCATACGCATAAGCTTCGCTTTGTGTTCTTCACTCTCCCCGTCCATTTCTTCCACTGTATGTATTTCATGTGGGTTTTCGGCGTTAGGGATTAACTTGTCAATTAAAGCAATAATCAATATGCCTAAGAAAAAACCACCTACAGTTGCCCAAGTTCCCGCTTTTTCTCCTAAAACAGCAACCAAAGAACTTTTTGCTTTAAAAAATATTTCAACAAAAGAAACATAAATCATTACACCAGCAGAAAAACCTAATGCTACTGATAAGAATTTTGTATTTGTTCGGTTAGTCAGTAACGAAAGAGCGCTGCCTATGCCAGTAGCAAGTCCGGCAAATAATGTTAAAGAAAAAGCAAATGCTACTGTTGATACATCCATAAATCATTCTCCCTAATTCAAGTATATAACGAGCACAAAATTCACTCAAAACTCTACTCAATTTAGTCTATTTTACCATTTTCTACTGCTCATTCATCAAACTTTCTAGAATTTTTTTCATACGCAAATTATCAACAAGACCGAATGGAGCGAATCGGTGCAATCATGACTACACCCTTTTCATCCGTATTCACATCCGCTTGAACACCGTAAACATCCTTTAGCATTTTTGATGATATAACCTCCTGCGCCGAACCAGAATCATAACACCTTCCACAAGCATCCATAACAACGATGTAATCACCATAACGTGCTGCAAGATTGATATCATGCAATACCATAACAATATCCACCCCTTGCTCTCGAACAATATTTTTGAGTAAGTGACACAACTCCAACTGCTTTTGAAGATCCAAAGAATTCACTGGTTCATCTAAAAGGATTAACTCTGGTTTTCTGACTAGTGTTTGCGCAATAAATACGAGCTTCTTTTGTCCGCCGCTTAATTCACTGAAATTTCTAGATGCCAGCGTTTCAATGTTTAGAGATTCAAGCGTTTTCATGGTAACCCTTAAGTCTTCATCTGTTATCTTACTTCCCAATTCTGGCAACAATCCGAGTAAAACCATCTCCAGCACTGTCAAGGTTGATATTTCCACGTCCATTTGTGGTAAGTAGGCCATAAAGTCCGTCTTGTCTTCAATACGCATCTGCGAAAGATTTAGGTCACCATAATAGACCTCTCCCTCATGTTTTAGAAGTCCAAAGATTACTTTAAGCAGTGTTGATTTTCCCGCACCATTAGGTCCTAGTATAACATTGAGGCCCCTAGATAGCTGAATATTAACACCATCGAAAACCTTATTTGTAGATCCTTTTGTTCTATAAGCACATTTGAGATTTCTTATATTCAACATCACATGCTCCTCATCTTACTAAAAATTATTATCATAAAAAATGGAACGCCTATGACAGATGTGACAAGACCAATCGGTAAAATAACGCCTCTAACTACGACTTTGCTCAATACAAATGCCGATGACATAACCACAGAACCTAAAAGCGCAGATAGTGGCATGAAAAACCTCTGGTCTTCACCTACTACCTGTCGCGCTATATGAGGGGCTATCAACCCAATAAAGCCAATAGTCCCAACAAAACTGACCGCCACTGCTGAAAGCAGGGATGTTATTAAAATAACTATCCGTCTCACTTTTCCGACATTTACACCTAAACTAGCCGCTTTTGTATCATCTAAAGTCATCGCAGTCAACTTCCATGCATTTCGAAAGGCAATTGTAAAACATACTATAAGTACAGCAGATACAACATAGAATTTCAACCAAGTTGTTTTTAATAAACTGCCAAAACTCCAGAAAATCAATCCCTGCAGCTGGTCTTCGTCTGCTACATACTGTAAAATCATTGTCATGGCACTGAACATAAAGTTCATCGCGACCCCAAACAATATGATTGCATTCTTACTGATTTGCCTCTGCATTGAAAACAGATAAATACATATGGCTGCTAACAATGAGAAAATAAATGCGTTGCTCGTAACAGCTATCGTATCAGAAACCTTCAGAACGCTTTGATTTAAAATGAGCCCCATGGCTGCTCCAAATGAAGCAGCCGAGGAGATCCCCAGGGTAAAAGGACTGGCAATGGGATTTCGGAGTATTGTTTGAATCTGACATCCTCCAATTCCCAATGACGCACCGACCGCAACAGCCATAAGAGCCATCGGTAAACGTATGTCCCTAATGATCATGCCATTATGTCCTTGTCCTAAATTTTCATCGATGAAGAGTACACGAATGATTTCATTTAAAGCTATATCTGAAGATCCAATCGAAATGTTTATAAGAAGTAAAACTATAAGTGCTACCAAAAGAAGCACAATCCAGACGATTCTTTTTCGAACCATCTTATTATAGATTCTCCTGCTCTCAATTATCTCTTTTTCTACTTGATATTCCACTTTTTCTCTCCTGATTAATTTCGAACCATTAATTTATCTGTACGAACCATGTTGAAATATCCGTATCAAGAATCATGAACCTATTAAAGAACTCATCCAGCACAACTTCAGGATCTACTTCAGCAAACTCTTGTGGATACATTAATTTGGCCATTTTCAAAGTTGGGTAAAATGCATATATTTGTCTTGAAGTAGAATGTGCAAACTCATACACATCCTTATTTCCCACTGCTTTTAGGTCCTTCCATCCCACTCTGTTTAGAATATCAAATACCGGCATCTTAGGTTCTTTTGTAATATCAAGCCAACCATCGTTAATACCACTTAGCATGATAAAATCTGGATCGGTTTCCAAAACGTATTCTGGATCTAATTGGCTGCTTGAACCATTAGCTGCTGCAGTCTCCAGTAGCAACCGATCTGCTATATTCTCACCCCCAGCAAGATTTATGACTGTACCCCAACCTTTTTTGCTAGTAGATGTTGATCCATATACCTCAGAATAACCAGACTTCTCGTAATATACTGTTGGCTTATCTGTTCTATTCATTAGATTTTTTGATGCAATAAGACCATACTGGTTATCAAGAAAGGAAGTGACTTCTGCAGCCCTTTCTTCAACTTCGAAAATCTGCCCCAACAAAGTCACTGTATCTTGTGCGGCATGTTCTAACTCTTTACCCGGAACATCAATCAATACAATTTTAATGCCTGCCTGGGCCAATTGATCTTCAACTTGCATTGCGTATTTATGTGCTGCCATTGCCGAATTGACAATCAATACATCCGGGTTCATCGATAAGATCATTTCAAGATCAAAAGGTGCATTATGATCAGAAATTTGGCCAACATGCTCCATGTAATTTCCAACAACCGGTGTATATAGTTCTGCATATTTGTTAAGGCCATGTCCACCATCCTGTCCCGAACCAACTAACATTTCAAATGCCTCTTCGCCTTTAAGTGGAATAATATATTCTATAACATCCATAGTACTGATTGCATAAGAGGAAATTGGCAAATCGATCGTTACCTTTCTTCCTTTTACATCCGTAACCGTAATAGAGTGTGTCGTTTCTACAACTTTAGGCATTTTTTCTTTATCAATAATTGGCAGAGGATAATCTTCTTCTCTCATTTTTTCAGTATAACCATATTCTCTTGGATCTAGATTCGCCAATTCTAAAGATTTCGCAACTGCATTCATTACAGCATCACTTGAAATTGTCGCACCAGAAATACTATCCACATCAAGCGACTGATTCTCAACAATTCTATCTACTACTCTTTCAATAGCTAGAGTCCCTACACCCTCAGTGTCTTGATGTTCACCAACTTCAATATTAACAATTTCACCTTCAGCATTAAGTTCTGTTACAAGAGAAAGCATCCCATGAAAGGTCGACGCACTCCCTTCGTAATGACCCGCAAAAGAGACTTCAGTCTTTTTATCGTTGCTGCTGTCAACACCATTTACTGCACCATCAAGACTTTCCTCGTCGTTGCCACAACCGCACAAAGACACAAGTAGGATAATCATTAAAAATACTACCTTGAAATTTACTAATTTTTTTATCATTTTCCGCACTCCCATTCTTTCATTCTAGTTGTTCAGGTATCCCTCTTTAAAAAACTGCAAAAAAAAACGCCTATTCTACAGAATAAACGCTATCTAAAACAAATCGATATCGTACCACCCCTATCTTCCGTAGAGTTCCATGGTGATTAACAGGCAGGTATTCTGGCTCAAGCGTCATCACATGTTTTCCCTTCCCGATTGCTCAGTGGCTATGAAAACATATTCTTCTTTTACAGCGGCGGGACCGCGTGGGATTTTCACCCACTTCCCTTTTCATCAAATTAATGAACCTGATAGAAATATTAAATTATATTGCTACATTCAGACTAAATGAAGTTAAATAATCAAAGCTTAGGATTCAATTCTTCTACGTATGGCTTAATGTCCAGTACAGGTGTTCCATCAAGCATGTCCACACCTTCAAACTCAATAATACTGCCCTGCACATCAAGATACTTAACAATTGTCATACCTATACCATTGGGCCGATTCGGAGATCTCAGCGAG
Source organism: uncultured Acidaminobacter sp. (assembly GCA_963678925.1). Lineage (GTDB taxonomy): Bacteria > Bacillota > Clostridia > Peptostreptococcales > Acidaminobacteraceae. The sequence goes on from OY787533.1 coordinate 161,589, forward strand.
AACAGACCTTTTTCTTCTCCTGTCTTTCCAGATACTTGCCTTAGTGTATAACCTTCTGACTTATGAAAATAGAAGAATATTACACCATAATCTCCGGCATGAATGTCCCGAGCCCCCTCAGTATACTCTTCAAGGATTTCTAATTTTGCAGTCTTATTCTCTGAATAAATGCTCTGTCGCGGAATATCTTTTTTTTCTCTATAGTGTGACCTAATATAACCGATAGGTGTCATCTGAATATCCATATTTATTCGTCCTTTCCTGCTCTTTCTGACATGATGTTATCAGCCATTCTATGCAATAAGTCTAAGAAAATCTCTTCCTCATCGTCTGTAAAATCCTTAACTAGAACTTTGTTCAAATCTTTAAAAACCATATGAAACTCTGCTTCAAACATACGTGATTTTTTCGTTACATAAACACGTTTCTTTCTCAAATCATTCAAGTCTTCAGTTCTTTCTACATAACCTTCTGATTCTAACGCTTTCAATGCTCTGGCAGTATTCGCCTTATCCATATGCAAGATTTGCGTCAAAGATTCCTGTGTTAATCCATCATTGTTGAACAGAAGTTCTGTTAAGTACATCCACTGACCCCTGCCAATTTTATATTTTTTAATTCTCTCTCCAATATAAGATTGACTACATCTATATATGGCCGATAAGGCTCGAATACAGGATTTCTTTCTTTTATACATCAATATCACCCACATCATGTTAACACACATTCATTGACTTATCAACGAATTGTATTAAGTAGTACAATGGGCCAATTAACTAATTGGAGTATTCTAATCTTCATTTTTAAAGCGGCACTCAAACCCCTCAATTTTCAACAAATGGTCGCTATCTCATGTACTTAGACGCTCGGACATCCCAGGATCATCGCTGCCACGGTACGACTCAGTTCCTTCTTATTTTTATCAGTATCTTTTGTACTGTTCAATTTGATATATAGCATTTTTTCCACGTTCTACTACTAATTAATAAATGTATCACGTATTTGGTGATAATTCGACTGCAAATCGCATCCTAATAAATCTTCTAGAGATTAATTCAATTTCAAATTTGATATGAGCTGTTCTTTCGTATATGGATTGTCTCCGCTTTCTAAAGAACAAGCTGATTTACTTTGCTAAAAAGCTAAATTTGTAGACGCTATTTCTTATTACTAACTCATGGGGTTACAACTTGATTATAGCAGGACAAAAAAGGATTTCAGTTACTGTTTATGCCTGCCTGGTCAGCAAAGTGTAACTTAAGTTACGCTTTGTTTTTCTAAATCATGCTATATTGAACTTGTAAACGGTCAAAATATTGGAGGTGCTCTATTGAACACAGGTTTATATGCAGTATCAATTAGCTTACTATTGATTTCATACGCTAAAGACAAACAGAAGACTAAGATGGCTTTAAAGAAATCATGGAAGGCTCTCGAAAACATCCTTGCGGAGTTTCTCACTGTAATACTGGTCGTCGGCATTTTAATGGCTGCTATCAATCCCGATATTATATCAAAAGTTATCGGAACACACTCCGGCTGGATTGGTGTACTTATGGCCGCAATTGTTGGCTCCATCACACTCATACCGGGTTTCGTCGCTTTTCCGACGGCTTCTTTACTTCTAGAAGGTGGCGCAGGCTATATGCAAATTGGTGCATTTGTCTCCACTCTTATGATGGTTGGTGTTGTGACTCTTCCAGTTGAAGTGAAATACTTTGGAAGAAAAACGACTTATCTTAGAAATGGACTTGCCTTTCTATTTTCATTTATAGTCGCATGGGGCATAAATATTGGGGTGAACTTATTATGAAAAATAAGAAAAACAAGTACACAGGTGTTTTCATTTCAACACTTATACTCATTGTTCTGATTATTACGAGACCAAACATTGGCTGGAAAGCCGCTGAAGTAACTGCATACTCATTAAAAGAAATGCTCACCGTCATACCGCCCATTTTCCTGCTTCTTGGACTTCTTGACATATGGATTTCCAAGGATACAATGGTCAAATACATGGGAGAAGGCTCTGGTCTAAAGGGGATTGTCTTATCATTTTTTATCGGCTCAGCTGCTGCGGGACCGCTCTATGGAGCATTTCCTGTTGCTGCGGTATTCATGAAAAAGGGTGTATCCCTGACCAATGTTCTCATTTTCATTGGCGCATGGTCCACAACGAAAATCCCTATGTTTCTATTTGAAATGGCATCACTGGGGCCTGTATTTGCTATAACACGACTCATCATTGATATTCCAGGTATCATCCTCATTGCTTATTTTCTAAATGGGTTACTAAAGCATCATGAAAAGAAGGCGATTTATGAACAGGTCAAATCGATAGCCTGATTGTAAAGCCTATGAAAATAATAGCCTTTTGCTAATTGAAAAGACCTTGACTGAGTACTTCATGCGCTTCTCTGTCAAGGTCTTCATATAATTACGATAAGTGTCTAATGCTTTCTAAGATTTCTTTTGTGTGTCTTCTCTTCATACATCTTATTGTCAAGCGCTTCAAAAAACACTGGCAGAGTGCCATACTTCTCTGGATTGAAAACATCCCCACCACTGCTGATACTCAGACTGTATCCATTTCTGGATAGCTGGTTAAAGTTCCTTACCTTTTCAGTCAAGCGTTCTTTTATTACTTCTATTTCTTCTGGATTTTTGACTTCAATGACAGCTGCAAACTCATCTCCACCGATTCGTGCAATAAAATCATTTTTCCTAAAGCTTTCTCTGATGATTTGACTCATTTCAACAAGGGCTTTATCTCCGGTTTGGTGACCAAAAGTATCGTTAATATCTTTAAACCGGTCCATATCCATCATGAACCCTGCAATCAGTCGGTCATCCTTTTTCCACTTTCTCCAGTCATCCAAATGATAGTCAAAAGACCTTCGATTGTTCAGTCCAGTTAAAAAATCCGTGTCGAATTCTTTTGATTGAATGAACACATAAATTATGAGTATTGAGATGGAAAGAGACGGCCATAGGGTGACCATTCCATAAATAAATGTTTGCAGCAGTCCCCCTATCATAGGTGGAAGGGCAAACACCTGAAGTGCCAGCCATTCTTGGCGCGGTATTCGATCGCGATTCAAAAAAATAATGACAAAAGCAATACCCGTATATGAGAATGCAAATAGAGGGACCAGTAAAAACCACGCGCCACGCTGGTAGCTATTTCCCTCACCAATTAAATATAAATACCCACCCCAGATACTTGCCAAAGATAAGGCAACATTGATTAGGACTGGAACAAGGCCTACAGCACTCATTTTTTTAAAGGATCTCATGTCATGATAGATGAAATCATGCACATAGAGTAGCCATAAGAATCCTGGTACAGGATTCAAACTGTAAAACACCATTGTAAGAAATGATTGACTCACATAGACCCATTCTCCCGGAACATCGTACAGAAAAATGGAAATGGAATCAAGCCCTAGCAGTAGGGCATTTATAATCAAAATGTATATAAAAATTCGGTCCCTTAACCGACTGGTATCTGTATGCTTCTGTGCGCCCTTGTAAACAATCAGAAGAACAAACAAGGCAAAAATATTAGACTGTATCGTATATTCTATCATCCGATACTCCTTTATTAATGAATCACATGGTTTTAAATCACAAGTTTTCCAACACTGCAATATATTGAACTAGAAATATTTAGAATTAGCAATATTATACCATTATTACCGGATAAATCTTATACAAACATTGCGGCTGTCGTAAGTGCTGTACGTAATTCGATTCATTTTTCTGTTCAAATAAAATAAGCCAGATCAAGGTATCTTCTCCTTGCTCCAGCTTACTTCTTTTATCTACAATGCTTTTTCGTCTATTTTGATTACTTACTTCAATCCCTTAATAAACTGACTTTCAGCAGCACAGAAGGCGTCCCATTCACTCGTGAATTCATCACTACTAAGAAATACTTTGAAGGCTTCTTGATTCATACCAAGCTTGATACGCATGAAGTCATGTGCATCGTCGAGAGCTTCAAAGACAAGGCCATTTTGCACGATCATACGTGCTTCTTCTGGATATAAATCAGAAAATGCTTCTTTCAATCTTTTCAAATAATCTTCCATTAAAATACTCCTTCTCTGGACATAAGCACGTGTCAGACATTTATGATCTTCAAACCATCATTCTAAGATTAAAGAGAGGCTGATTCTCATAACCTTATTATTCTAGCACGCTTTGAATTATTCAAAAAGCATATCTCCTAAAATAATTTTTCCATTACAAGTCCTGTCAAAGATTTACCCCAGTCATCAATCTTATAAGTGCTCTTCTGTTTAAAACCAGCTTTCTCGTAGAGTTGAATGGCTTTCTCCTGCTCCTTTGTCGTTTCCAGAAAAATCGATTTGAACTTACCGGCAGTTGCATAGGCCATAGCTTCATCAAAGAGTCTTTTACCGAGCCCCATTCCTCGATATTCAGGACTAACCAGCAGGCATTGCCATACTGACTTCAAAATCTCACCATTATTCTATTGGCGGCTTATTATTATCCCATTGCTATAGTGCGTTCCCACAGCGTCCACAAAACTTCGCATGTGGCGCTAAGGTATTTCCGCAGTTTTTACAAAACTTCGCTGAAGTCTCGCTCTTATTTCTATTTAGTCCCTCTACTTCATATGCTCTTGCAGCAGAGGATCCACCACCGGCACCGGCAAACGCCATTTCACCTGTGTAAACTTGATTCCCACCTTTATTAAACAATTCTTTGAATTTATCTGATAATCCACATAGTTTAGAGTACAAGTCATACGTAATTTCAGTACTTGGGGCAACTTCCATATAGGATACCATCGTACGTGTTAAAATCCAGCTGTCTACAAATGCGTATTTCAAACTATAGGCAATACCCACCGCAATTATAAAGGCAATCTCAGACCCTACACCGAGAATATCAAAAACACTGCCTAATGCAGCAAGAACAACAAATATGCTTATAAGGAGTAGAATAACTACAATCCCCGTAGTAATAGCCGCGTCTTTGAGCAGCTTTTTCCAGTTTTGAGCATAGATCACGACACCATCAGCAGCACTTTTGAATGGATCTTGCTCTTCATTTAGAAAGACATATCCTAAACAACATTCGTCAATGTAACCCAGTGATAACTCAAGGAAAAAGTTTATAAAGGTCACTATCAAACCCAGACCAGGGATTACGTCTAAAAATCCACCTAATTTTCCAACCGCGCGTTGAATCTGCTTCACCGATCCAGCAACCAGTTTGTCAATTCCAAAGAATACATTTGATGTACCAAATCTATTTTGTACCTTCTCCTTTGCGTACGCAAAAGACTGTTCTGGTACCTGGCCAGTTTGAATCGCCTCAGTTAAGACCGCAATATGTCCCGCTTTAACAATATATCCTGCATAGTGCATTAGCAAAAATCTAATTGTCCCTATTACAGCAAATCCTACTGCAAGAAATGCATATAATAAGAAATACAGGTCAAACACTATAAACACTTTCCATAAAATGATAATAATAATTGCTGATAAAAATACTGTAGCTAAGGATAACCCTAACTTTATCAAGTTAAACTTCATTGTTTTAAAATAGAGATTATTGGCCGTCATTACATTTCACCTGCCTTCCATTCTGTACTGCAGTTCCTGGGATAGATTCTTCTGCTAGAATATCCGTATCTGAATTATCACAGGCTTCCCTTTCATGACTTTCTTCATGCCTCAACACCGCTTCATCCATACGCTGACCACATCCTTCACAGAATTTCGAATCTAAGGAGTTTAACGTTCCGCAGCTTGTGCAGTATTTTCCATCTGACATTGGTTGCTGTACTTGACTTTGCTGAACTTGCCCATTATGAGCCTCTTTTGACGTAATCAATTCTTCTTCAAGACGATTAATTAGATTCTGTTTCCGATCAATTTCCTCAAAGTAACTGCGCATAATTTCATCTGTCATAAGTACATTAAGCTTACTTTCATGTGCTTTAACATGCTTTCCCAGTGTTGCATAGAGTTTCTCAAGTTCTAAGCGTTCTTCCTTAATCTTGGAATTCAGGCGATTACTTTCAACAAACTCTCCCGTCTTATCTCCAATCACTTTACTGACTTCTCCTAGAATATTAAATATTGACAACGTACACGCTCCTTTATACATTTATTTACATTTCATAATTATATCAACTTACTTTAAATATTATTTCAACCATTATTTACCAATTTTATGTATACTGTCATTTCTTTAATTCGTTCTTTTATTCGTAGTCAATAAGAATCTATAAAGTAACTGTACTGGGCTAGAGCTAGTAACCAAATTAGAAATTTGTGCTATTTGCTGAGAAGCTCAATGAAATTAATTTACTTATTTGCAATACACACAAAACGCTCCCATAGGAGCGTTTTGTGTGTAGGGTAACTTTTTAGAACGTGCTAAACTATCAATCAATCAATCAATCAATCAATCAATCAATCAAGCTTGCTTGTTGAAGCATATTGAACACAATAGAAGCTGCTTCCGCATAAGTCAGCGTGTCTCCCGGGTCAAAATTTCCAGACCCAGTGCCTTGAACTATACCTAACGCAGCAATATGGTTGACCGCATCTTGTGCCCAAGGACTCACTCTGCTCTGATCTGCAAAGTAAACAGTACTGCCTCTTTCCTCTTGCAGGAGTCCGATTGCTTGTAATGCATTGTTCAGCATAACCATGGCTTCTTCTCTGGTTAAAGTATCATCCGCTCGGATACTGCCGTCGCTGTATCCTTTTACAATGCTATATGCCTTTGCCTGAGTCAGAATATCTGCGTTTTCAATGGTCATATCGCTGAATACAGCATCATGTGCCACGCCTGTACGGTAAAGACCCAGTCCTTTAACCAAGTAAGCGATAAAATCGCCTCTTGTCGTTTCCGCCTCCGGATCAAATTCTTCAAGATCATCTATAATGAGGCGCGATGCCAGATTATTGACGGTTGCCTTTGACCAATGATTCTTAACGCTAGGGACTGCTATAGCATTCGCTATTACTGCATACTCTGAGTTCGTCATGGAAGACATTTCGACATAAAGTGCGCCATCCTGCTCAACAATCTTAGTCGGTACATGTGTAAATGTGCCATTCGCATTATAGATTGCACCAGTTACGATTACACTTGAATCTGTGTCATTTGGTATGGCTATACGACGTTGCACGTAGTTATTGAAGGTGTCGACCTCTATAGCAGTTCCATCATCACCGCCCCTTGTAGCCTGTACCTTGAAGGAAACAGGCGCTGTGATCACAGTATACCCCTGGTCAACTGCTCTCTCTTCCATTTGCATTCGTTCTTGTCCGCTTATCATTTCCATTTGAATCTCAATTTGAACTTCTGACAGATCATTGCCACTTACTCCAAGTGCAACTGCCATACTTGCCATGTCCATGTCTAGGGTTTGAATCTCATATGAAATACTGTCTGACACAATACTTAAAGAACAGTTATTATCTGCCATAGACTGAAGGGCGCTCGCTGGAATGACTACAGATACGTTATCTGTTGCTGGTGCCGATAATGTAATCTTATTTTCCGTAGAGTCCACTCTTTTAAGTGAATTGAGTATGTTCTGCACTGATTCAGCTTTTACCTCAAGGGTCGACGTTCTAACGCCCGATACGGTATTTGTGTTAACCACCGCACCTAGACTTCCACTTGTCAAAGTATTTGACGTGACCACTGTCGAAGCTGAATTGTCCGTACTGCCTGACTTATTAGATGAGCGCCTGCTCGACGAACTCGAATGCGCGCTCGATGAACCAGAGTTTGATCCAGAAGAAGTCGAATCTTCTGTACTTGGAGCACTGCTTGTTGTAAAACGATATCTTGTTTCTGCCAGACTGTTGCCGCCTTCATCCTTATAACCAGTGAGTGCTATTTCATAGGTTGTCGCATAATCCAGGCCACTATATTTTGCAGAATAAACAGTGTTATTTGATGACCATATACCACTCTCAATCGTCATACCCTTTGTACTTTGGACTATTGCCCCTAGTGTCGTATCCATCTTTTCAGAAAACTCGATGCGGATTGATCCGGATGTTGTCACATCAACTGCATTATCTAATGGCGATATGCTTAATATTGACGGAGGGGTCGTATCTGGATTTGTTTCAGGGTCTGTACCTGCATCCGTTCCTGTATCTGTTCCTGTATCTGTTCCTGTATCTGTTCCTGTGTCAGTACCTGTATCTGTTCCTGTGTCTGTTCCTGTATCTGTTCCTGTGTCTGTTCCTGTATCTGTTCCGGTGTCTGTTCCTGTATCCGTTCCGGTGTCTGTACCTGTGTCTGTTCCTGTATCCGTTCCTGTGTCTGTATCTGTTCCGTTGTCTGTTCCTGTATCTGTTCCGGTGTCTGTTCCTGTATCCGTTCCGGTGTCTGTTCCTGTATCCGTTCCGGTGTCTGTACCTGTGTCTGTTCCTGTATCCGTTCCTGTATCCGTTCCTGTGTCAGTACCTGTATCTGTGCTTGTGTCTGTTCCTGTATCTGTTCCTGTGTCTGTTCCTGTGTCCGTTCCCGTATCTGTTCCGGTGTCAGTGGCTGCTGGGTCATCCATTGTTGTAAAGCTATAAGCTATATCCGCCAACGCATTACCAGCTACATCTTTGAATCCTGACAAAACCAATTTAAATGTTGTCGCATAATCTAACCCACTATACATCACCTTATAGGCTGTACTGGACAACCATGTTCCATCGCCATCAATATCCATACCACTCGTCACGCTGATTGCAGAACCGCTTGTTATATCCATTGCTTCACTGAAGTCAATACGAATTGAACCAGCTGTTGTTATATCCACTGCACCATTTATTGGGGTGTAGCTTACTATAGTCGGTACCGTCACTTCTGTTACAGACAATACAGAACTCACTTCTGAAGCTTCAATATAATCTGTTTCTTTGATTCTTTGATAAATATCATAATCTGTATTAATACTCAGTCCACTAAATGTATTCGCGCTTTGCCATGTGCCTTCACTCATGGATGTGCCGCGAGGTACAAGAAGATATTCATAGCCAACCACTTGACTGATTGTTAAGCTTGATTCTGTTTGATTTTCTAGAATAGGCTTCTCAACAGTGCTTGTATTCACAATTTTAGGCACCGCTTCTGATCTTGTCGCCAAGGTTCCTGTTTCAATATCACTAGTGACTTCAAGCTCAAGTTTATAGCCGATATCGCCTTCAGAAATTGTATAGTGAGGATCTGTTCCAAGTGCTTTCAAATAGACGCTTGTTTCTGAATCAACTTCTTCTACACGCCACCATTTATAACCCAAAGTGCCGCTGTTATTTGATACTGCATTTGCAGTCAGTGTTTCACCAAATTTTAAGTTTCCATCTAGGCTTACAGTTCCTGATAATTTGTTAATATGTGAAAACACAGTTGATAAACCAATCACGCCATTTTCATCTGCACTGCTTGCGTCTGCTGTATACTCAAAGGCTCCAGATATAGCACTGTCTGTTGTTGTTGCTATTGAGTACACTTCGGTTTCCCCAAGATTGATAACGAGAGTATTGCTTGAAGTTCCGCTGTTATCGAGTACAGAAGTAATCGTCACTGATTCTCCAGCCTTTATATACGCTGTCCTAATAGCACCGGCTGCGTCATTACCAAACGAAACCTCATCATCCCCCAAAACTGTAGATGATGTGGCGGATGCCAGCTTTATCGTATAAGGCACTTCAATGACTTCAGAATACATCGTATTTTCTGAACCCGAAACACTTGAGGTGTAGCCTATGCTTGCACGTAGATAGCGACCTGAATCTGGACCCGTAATCACATATCTGTCAGTTGTTGCACCCTCAATATCACTCCAAGTCTCTCCATCAATTGATGATTGCCACTGATACTGGTTTCCATGTGCATATACATTTATCATCGCACTCGGTTTTATCTGCGTTACGCCATCACCATCATCATCGGCCACTTCAATAGGAACCGAATACTTTGAATCAAAAGTGGGATATCCCGCGTCAGCAATTTTCCACTTCATATAATCCGTTGTATCAACCCACCCATTCATTACATCTAGTAAGGCCGCGCCACTAGAATATCCAGTCGTATAATTCGCTGCCGATGTAACAGCAATAGCATCATTCATTTCATAACTGGTCGAAAAAGTACCACTCCCTGTTACGACGCCATTATTTACAGTGTCGTTGGCATTGTCTCCATAAATATCACCTACATAACCACTGCCACTTAAAGTAGCCCAGTCTGCAGAGTAAACATTACCTATGGTCGAGCCAATGTTATAGCCTACAATCCCACCAACATATGTTCTTAATCCAGTAACATTACCTGTATTATATGCATTATTTATGTATGAAGCATTGGCACAATAGCCTACGATTCCGCCTGAATTGGCTTTAGTTTGATTAATACTGGTAATTGTGCCTGTATTATAGACATTACTTATGGATGCGCCATATTCCATAGATCCAGTAATACCACCTATATACATGCCCCCAGAAATTGAACCAAAATTATAGGCATTTTCTAGTGAAGATGTGTAAAGCTTACCAACAATACCGCCGACTTTACCCGCTCCTTTAATATAGCTTTCTACTACACCAATATTTTTAATTGATCCGTACGAAATGTATCCGAACAGACCTTGGTAGTCTGCATTTTTGTTTATATAAACACCGCTCACCGTGTGGTTCGCACCATCAAAGTTTCCGCTAAATTTATTATAATAGCTTCCAATTGCAGACCATTCATTTTCTGGTGTAGATGTACTGCCCCAATTTTCCCAATTACTTGTGTCGTTGAGAATAATATCAGAACTTAAAACAATCGTCTTTCCACTAAAGGTATCGCTGATGGAAATACCTTCATCAGTCGACGCACTGCCATTTACAATCGCAGCGAGTCCAGCGAGTTCCGCAGCTGTGCTAATGGTATATGGACTCGTGCCTCCGGTATACCAGCTGATATCGACAGAACCATCCCAGATTGAGGATGTATCTGCTTCAGCAAATGCGACCTGTGGCAATGTCCCTAGGATCATGATGCATGATAAGAGGACTGCCAATAATCTTTTTGTCATTGATGCTCACTCCTTTTGAGTTACAGAAATACAAATAATACTTCTATTTCCTGATGCACTAATCAGCCAATATGCCTTTATTAGCAAGTAGTCCAGAAATTTCTTCACCAATAATGCGCGTCATTCGGTTCAGATCTATGTTTTCGCCATTAAAGACGAAGTACCAGCCATCCGTCGCTGCATTGCCCGCCACTTCTTTTAGCATGCCACCAGCTCCGTTATATACTTTTGTCACCATGATGGTCTTACCATTGATTGCAACCTGAATCATATACTTGTTCACGGCGGGGAAGCGAATACACTTCATAACACCTTTGCCAGTGATGTTGGGCTCTCCACACGGATAGGTTCCATCCTTCATAATATTCAACAACTCTTCATAAGTCAGCTTTCTATTCACTTTTATCGCATCATAACCCTTAACGATATCTGTTGTTCTTGATTTGAGCCTACTAAACAAACCCATATTCCTACCTCCCGATTTCTTTTAAACAGCTTAGCCGTCTACTTGTCATTTGCAATATAGCATAATTTCCAAAGACTTATATCCGTTTTCAACTAAGCGGTTTGCATTTAAACTGAGCGGTATTTATTTAAACCAAATGGTGAAAATATACGCTTTCCGTTCAAACTGAATATAGTATAATTGATGTATAAACTATTACATAAGATAGAAGGACTACTAACTCATGGAAATCTTAAGCACTGTCTTATCCATTACCTGTGTACAAATTCCAGGCATTTTCATTCGCTACATCCCATTCTCTAAATTGGTTTCGGACAAACAAAAGAAACAGCTCCTAATTAGCTATGTGGTCTGTTTCATCATTCAGAACATAGTTTTTTATACGGCACTGACACATTTTGAAACGAACCCATTCAATTTTCGTATTTTACTTTCAATGGGAGCAATCTCATATGTATGCATCAACTGTATAATTATTCAACACATGTTCTTTCAGCATATCTTTATTTTCGGTATGCATGCAAATTACATTCTGGTTTTGCATTCATTTGCCGCGATTATTTTGAATCATTTTGCGCACTATATGTCACCCTATAATCAGATTATCACGCAGAATTTAATCTATTCTTTACTTCTAATAATCACTCTGTACCCTATATGGAAATTAATTCGGAATTCATTCATTTTCAACCTGACCATGGAAAACACCTACTACTGGAATATCATATGGTTGATCCCCGTTTTATTGTGTATCAGTGAACTCATTGTCACTGTTGGCATATCGTGGATTAGCACATGGCAACAGATTGTATCGCGTATTCTCACAGGCGCTGCAGCATTTGTATCTTGGAAGATTATCAATCTGCACTACAATAATTTTGAAGAAAAGCTGGCACTGCAGTCTACAAATCAAATGCTGTCTATACAAATGAATGCGATTCACCATCAAGCCGAAACCATTCGTGACAACGATGAAAAACTGCGTATTCTGCGTCATGACTTACGTCACAACGTCCACATTTTAGCCTCGCTCATTCAAAACGAGGACTATGATCATGCGATTTTACATTTGCAGCAGCTGGATGCTCGACTCGACAACGCCTCGCCCGTCATTTTTTGCAATAACCTTGTCATCAATTCAGCAATGACAGTTTATCTTGCGCACGCCAAAGAGGAGCAGATTAACGTTTCTTCTGAAATGAACATACCTGAGCATATACCTTTCGACAGCAACGACATTGCAATACTTTTTGCAAACGTTCTTGAAAACGCCATTCACGCAAGTATGCTCAGCAATGATTCGCGCAAGGAAATTCTTGTTTCATCAAAATATGTTGACAGCAAACTCGTTATTATAGTAAAAAACCGCTTCAAAGGAAAAGTCTCATTTAACAAAACCGGCATGCCTATTAGCCTGGAATCTGGTCATGGTATTGGTATGCAGTCTATAAACGCAATCGTCAAAAAATACAGTGGACATGTTGTCTGCTCACACAAAGACAACTGGTTCACTATTAGCTTCATGTTTTCAGCTGGAGGTCCGAATGAAAATCGCAATTATTGATGACACTTCATCAGATCGTATTCTTGTCAAGCAGTGGATTAATACCTACTTTGATGAAAGAGAAAATGAATACTTGTCAAAGCCTGAATACGACGCGTTTAAAGATGGCGAATCTTTCTTAGAAGATTTCACACCTGGATCCTATGAGCTTCTAATACTGGATATTTACATGAATAAACTCAGTGGTCTTGATGTTGCGAAACGTGTGTCTGCCATAGATAAATCCTGCAATATCATTCTTTTCACAAACAGTAAGGATCATCAGCTTGACGGGTATATCATCCATGCTGTCGGTTATGTCATGAAACCTGTAGACAAACATTTGAATGCGCTTTATACAGCCCTAGACTACGTGATTGAGAAAATGGAAATGGACAAGGCCAGTATTTCTGTTAAAACAGCCTATGGTGACTTAACGCTTCAATTTCGGAACATCTTTTATATTGATTGCATTAACCGTACAGTTAATATGCACTTGCCCAATCAAACACTGGAAGTCATCGGAAAGTATAAGGACTTACGGCATACATTCCTATCTGATAATCGATTTTTAGAATGTAATCGAAATTTGATTGTCAATATGGATTATGTTGATAGGCTTTCAGAAGATGATTTTGTGCTTAAATCCGGCGAGCATGTTCCTATCAGTCGAAGAAAGAAAGTAACGGTGCTTGAGTACTATATGAAATACTTTATCAATCGAATTGGGTAAGTTTAAGGTATAAAAAATCGAGCTTGAGATTCGTACTCTCAAGCTCGATTTTTGGCTCTTCGCTCTGTTTTCGTTTCTGTTTAACTGCCTTCTGGGAAGTTTGAACTTACATTTTGAAGCAATACAAAATACACCAGTAGCTTGTCTTCCTGATCAACTTGGTTGTCATATGTAATTACCCTTATAGCATATTCTGAATTGCGGTGATTGTAGTCATAATACCCTTCTAGAAGCACCTTGCCTGCCTGGTCATATATTTTCCATCCTTCATCATCATCATAAGCATAATAATCTTTTTTGTTTTTATCCTTATCGTAAAAAGTGAAAATATAGTCTCGTTCTGGTGCATTAATTAAAGACTCCAAGGTTTCCTTTGTATATCCAATGCACGTATCTTGACTGTCAAAAAAGGCATATGTAGGACCTGCTGACGTATTCGGCAGTTCCGTATTATCTGATTGAAGATACATCATCAGTTCATCTCCGGCGAACAACTGGATTTGACGGTGAATGATCCCTTTATCTACCAATTTGCCAACCTGCTGTTCACCTGCCCACACCGTTGGTTTTTGAGTCATAGCATCGCCATCGCCTGTGAAAGTCAGCTCCTCGGCTTCCACTATAATCTCATACGCTTCTTTAGAGGATATCATATCTTGGTCGACATCCTTTCGCTGAAAAACAAGATAAATCAATCCCACACCTACGAGAAGCACACCTATTAGGATGACAACTAATATGACATGACTGCTTAAACTTTCTTTCTTCTTCATTGTCTACGCCTCCAACTGACATTTGATACTGTTCTACTGAACCCTACATTTAGCCTACTCAAATCATTTCTCATTGCTATCATTTTATCAAACACCGCACTTTTTAAATCAAGCGTTCAGTCATGTACACGACCACTCCGTATTTTTGAAGCATAAAGAAATCACACCTGTGTATAGGTGTGATTGAAAATCGCAAACGAAATGGATCTTTGCCCTAAATCGTCGTCCAAATACTTTCGACAATACGCCTCAAAAGTGGGCCTTTCCTAATATCATAGGCCTTCGATACCCTTATTCTCAGCTTTTCAACATAATCGTTCAGCTTTTCATCATCGCACATACTAGAAAATGAGTTATCTGCAATTTCCGTGAAGGCTCGCCACCGCAAGTTAAAGCCTGCAATAATGCGTTTTAAGTCACGTGTCTTTAAGTGACTGATTTTAGGTTGAACAATTCTCGCATCAAATTGACATCCCAAATATGTATCAGAAAAATCCACATCATATAAAATGCACGAACTTGAAAAATGTGTATCATCAACCATTGAGCGAATGAGGCTTGAACTATTCATACAGCAATTATCAAAGGTACAGCTGCTCATATCGATATTGCATAAAGTACTATAACGCATATCTAAGTTAGAAAGAGCCAGTCCATTCATATTTAGCCTTATGAGCGAAACACCTCTTATATCGAACCTGCCATTTGAATATTCATCTGCACTAAGAGGATACAGTCTATTGAAGTCATCCAGCGTCAGGGTTTCTTTTCCATACTCTATACCTATGCTCTGAAAATCAAGTTTTTCATGGGCCATTAAATTAATGCGCCGGGAAATTTCATATAAGAAAAGCAGGCCAATGGGGGACTTCCAACGCACTTTGGCCTCAAAGGCATCTAAGTGCATTGGGTTTTCAAGAAGCTTGGGATTCTCCTTCATGATGCTGGTCAATACCTTATCCTTATTTTTCATCCAGTATGTATAGGTATTCTCTCGCCCCTTATAGCCTAGATAGAACATCTCTTTATAAATCAGATTATCAACGAGCACACACGTCACCTCACAATACTTGACTCTGGAAACCACTCAGAACAATCAGCTATTTGATGATCCTCGCCCAGCGATTTCTTTTTCCTTTATTGAATTATATCATTAAAAGATTAAAATTTACTGATAATCCTAAACGCCCTATCCACGCACCCAGCCTTTCTTATTGTATGCTTCATTCGTAATAAGTCTAACAGTTTGAGCGGACTTCAAATTACAGATGAATTTATTAATTGTACTTACAGGCACGTAAAAACCCCCGGTGCCTGGCAGAATACAGGGGAATTAACCGGGGGTAAATTTCTCTTACAAATAGAAGTCTCTACTGATGCGCCTTTGACCCTATACGAAATAGTGCGCTTATAAATTACTGATGATGCTGTTTAGGAAAATTATATCGGGACGGGTGAGTTCAATAAATTGAACACCGCTTCTGAATCTTTGATTATGATCATTTGAAATGGTAAAGGTACACCAGTTAACCTTTACCTTTAACTTTTTTGTCTCAGTTTTATATCTGAGATTAAGGGACAGGACCGTGTCCTTTTCAAGTCGCTGATTGCATAAAAAACCTAAGCCACTATATGAAATGTCTATAATTGTAATGACAAGCGGCTTCTTCCTTGTTTCATTCGATTCTATGCACTGACCGCAAAAGACCCAATTCCTATATTCAAATCGTTCGTAACGTCGTTCATACCCACTCATTATGTCACCCATAGAATTCGCTCCTGTTTTCATATCTCTCACAATCAGCCCTAAATGCTAGACCGCTACTCAAATCAAGGCCATATCTATTCTATAATTACTTATTTACCCCTTGGGCACTTGCATTAATCCCATATCTGACTTATATCATGGAGAAGTGTGTTTTTAAATCTATTCCATTTGCTCGCGTAAAACTGAATCCCCCACAAGATTTTCTTTCATACTCAACTTGGAAAAAACAGTCGCAAAGAAAATAATGCCTGCACCCACCAGCATTCTTTCCGTAAATATCTCGTCCATCATGAGGACAGAAAGCAAGCACCCAAATATGGCTTCTAATGAGATTAAAATACTTGCCCGGACATCGGTCGTATACTTCTGGGCTATATTCTGAAGCAAAAACGCGATCATTGTATTCACGATAAAAAGATAGAGGACACCGATCATACTGGACGGGCTAATGAATTCTATTGGCGCTTCAAAGAATAAGGCACTTATGAGCGATAGGGTCCCGGCAGTTGTCAGCTGCAAGGCTGTAAGTGCTAAGGGATTCATGGCATTTGCAAAGATCCGCACAAGCACAATCTGATAAGCAAAGATCAGGGCGAACATCAATGAAAAGCCATCACCCAAATTAAGTGTGAGACCCCCGTCATATGTCATCAGACCTATGCCCATAAGCACAAAAGAGCCAGATATTACATCTGAGTATTTGGGCTTTGCTTTACTTAATGACCATGACGCAAATGGCACAAAAACTGTGTATGCCGCTACAATGAAGGCTTGTTTTCCCGATGTCGTATAGTTTAAGCCGATGGTTTGAAAGGATTGTCCCGCAAAGAGTACGACGCCTAAAAGGACACCGAATCCTATGTCCTTTCGTGTGAGTCTCCTTATACGGCTCATAGATACAACTCCAAGTACTAAGCCCGATGGTAAAAATCTAAAAGCAAGCAAATAAAATGGAGAAACATCTCCCAATGCAATTTCAGCAGCTACAAATCCGCCACCCCAAATAAAAGCGACAAAGAGCAGAGATATCTCCGCTAAGAACATCCTTCGTTTAGCAATATTTTTCAAAGCACTCACCTCGTTCTATATACTAAATAATATTCATTATATTGAAATTCATTTGATTATATCAGCTGAATCCAAGTGAGTCAATATAATAAAAGTATTTCAATAAAATGAACAAAATGATATGCTATTGGTAGACTATTTAGATGTAGATTAAGGAGATGACCAAATGGGCCATATAAACCTTGGAAAGAAAATCACAGAATTTAGACGGGTCAAAGATCTGACAATCCGGGAATTCTCGGAAATTACAGGCCTTAGTGCATCCCTGCTCAGCCAACTCGAACGGAATATTGGCAACCCAACACTCAGCGCACTGCAGGCAATTGCTGCTGCCCTAAATATCCCCTTATCAGAACTCCTCACAGAAGAAGTTGAAAATGCAGATTTGATCCTTAGAAAAGAGAATCGGAAGAAGATATTTGATCCCGATGCAAAACATGTCCTTTATGACATGCTCACCCAAAGCGCATCAAACTCCCCAGTAGAACTGCTCCTCATGCACCTCAAATCAGACAGCGAAACCTATGGTGGCTTCTCTGAACATGACGGAGAAGAAATAGCCTATGTGCTTAAGGGAGACCTGCTTATTCTATTTGAACATGAACAGTTTGATATTACAGAAGGAGACACAGTCCGCATTCTCCCGGCACGCAAGCATATGTTTAAAAATATGGGGCCTATCGATGCTGAGGTATTGTTTATCAAGAGCAAGCTATTCAAATAACTCCAGTTTGCTTGGCGTCATTCTTGTCCTGCTAAAGGCACGTGTGTTAACGCCATATCTGAAGCGTCCAAATAGAAGAAAGCTTTTCGGTCACCCGTATGGTTAAGGGCATCGTCAAGAAATGGATCAAAATCATAGCTCTTGCCATCAATTTTCATGGTCGTCCACACATAAAGCGAACCATATGACTCCATAAGCTCATGCTCAAGCTTTCCATGCTTGAATTCGGCAGTGTAGCCCATCTTGTACATCAAATGTGCGAACAGCTCCTGATAGCCAAAATAGCTCGTACGTCCTTCAAGTATCCCTAAATGCGCTTGATTGCTTGCAACCAGAGCGTCAATAGCAAATGCTTCTACCGGGTCCACTTGTTTGATAATCCAGTCGTATGCGGCTTCCATTTTTTGATAACGTGACATTTCGGGCGTGATGATTTCAGCGAGCACAGAATCCATAAAAGTCATTTCTTTTCCGCCATCAAAATAATAGGTTCCCTGCCCCGTTGGCAGTTCATAATCTATAATTCCTGAATATATGATCCCGTCAGGATAATGAACATAGCCCTGTCCACCGCTATACATATCTTCCAAAACAAATGTACCAACAGTCAATTCGCTCAAGTACATGCGGGCACCCTCTGTTTCTATCTCCATAACTGGCGGTTTCTTTAAGAAGTACTGGGTTTTAATGCTATGGTCCTTTGAATAGTTATCATTGTATACGATGTGCGTTATGCCCTCCTCTGCCATTTTGCCTGAAATCGGATACCAGACGCGCAGGGGATACCCGGTTTCATCTTGTCCTTCAAAACCATTTATGACAGTGCCATCCTCCAGAGTCTGACTATAGACACGGAGTATCGGCTGACCATTATAGCCTTCATATAGACTCAAGTCCACAAGCTTGTCATTTGCATCATAGACATATTCAATGCCGCTTCGCTCTCCAAGGGCATTATACTCCGCCCTGCTTCTTCTGCCATCTGCATAATACATTTCGACAAGTCCCGCAGGATACCCGTTTGCTACCGCACTGTAATAATATACAGCACTTCCATTCTTGTAATATAATGGACCGATTTCTCCCTTATAACGCGTGAAGTTTGTAATGTATATCAAATCGTCCTGCTGTGTAAACCATTCTCCGGTCTTGTAGCCAGCCTCCATTAACCCAACTTCCCAACCATTGTCACCCATGCGCAGTGTTTCACCCTCTGGTTTTCCTTGGGCATTAAAAGTACCATAGGTTTTGACACCCTCTATGGTTTTCATCTTTTTTGAAAGCAGTGCAGACTTTTTCTGATTGAATTCGGTCGTTTTCTCAGCTATGGTTTGTTCGTAAGCTGATTTTGTCTGCATTTCAGGAAGCATGCCTTCAATTTCCCCTTCAATTTGAACAGCACGGTTAAGCAGCACACCAACCTCTTCCGCATTATCTTCAATCAGGCTATGGTAGTAGCTTTCAAACTGCTGCTGTCTCTGCATGGTAACTCTTTGATCCCAGTACTGTCCCAGCTCATCGAAGTAGACTAGGTCTTCAAAAAACTCTAGAAACTGACTGGCTACCGACAGGTCTTCAAGCCTGTAATCATAGGCAGGAACTTCAATGCGCAGAGCCTCCTCATTATAGTTGACTTCCCACTTGAACGCCCTGATTGCCGTATCGGTCAGTGGAATATAAGTTATATGGTTATAGATTGCCGGGGACAAACCATCCAGTTCTGTCGCAATCCTGTGCAGTTCAATATAAACCTTGTTATTTGATGGCGCGAGTTTCACCGCACCCGATACTGGCATATTTTCAGCTGGATACAGGTCATACAGACTGTTCACATAGAGTCTTTCAAGCCAGAGCTCGTCCTCACCACTGCTTCCCGTATAAAAGTCGATGGTGAGACCAACAGCATACATGAATCCTGTACTGATTGGGACATATATCGTATTGTCAGCAATAACAAGTGGATGACTCATTTTAGACTGATCAATCAGAACCTTATTGATGTATACAGGCACATTGACAATCTGACCCTCAAACTGTTCACTGGCATAAGTCCCAGAGTCAATCAGTCCCATAAAAAGTACAAGCACTGCAATCATTGCTAGAACTCTAAGTTGATTCATCATATGCTTACCTCCCTCTTTCGGTATGGTTATTTTATACCTATATAGGGGATATTTAAATCATCCTAATACCTTATAACATCAGCTCGATTCGCTAAAAGCTTAAATACGCTAAGTGAAAGAAGGCAAAGAAAAAGTGCACAGACGCTTTTTCGCCCCCATGCACTCTTGGAATTATTCAATATATGCTCAAAGTCGACCACTGTTCGTTAACCACATTCCTTCAATTATTATGACCACGTCTCATAACGCACCATTTCAGCCATAGACTTTCTAGGTCTTTGGCTCGGTGCTTCATCGCCATAGCCTACTGTGATAATACCGCATACATATTTGTCTTCTGGGATGTTCAAAATTTGGCGCACATCTGCTTGGGCAAACCATGCTGTCCAGCAGGTTGAAAGTCCCTGTGTTTCCGCTTCAAGCAAAATGTGCTCAATTGCTATTGAAGTATCGCGTATGATTTGCTTGAGTTCAGGCAGGGGGCTGTTTTCATCAAGTTTGACTTCAATCTCCTCACCAATGCGCGACCGAATATCCGCAACACATACAATAAATACGGGCGCGGTCTCCATCCACTTCTGGTTGTGATCTGCTGCAGCCAGACGCGCCTTTGTCTCTTCTGACTCAACAATAACGAAAGACCAAGGCTGTGTATTGCTCCCCGAAGGCGCGAGTCGAGCACTTTCGAGCATCTGCTCTATTTTTTCACGCTCTACACTCTGATTTTTGTACTTTCTAACACTTCTTCTCTTTTCTATTGTTTTCATCTGAACACCTCTTTTTCTAGCTGAAGTAAGGCCTTTCACCAAAGACCCTCAAAGCATCCGCTTGACTTATAGCACATCTTCACTGATTTCAGCCGTCCAGTCATGCATTAGCTTTGTGGCAATCTGCGTGTACTTATGATTAATATCATCTTCATCAATATTGGTCAGCCTTCTATCTTTCATTACCCATTTTCCGTCTATCATGACATGTGCAATCATATCTTCACGCGAATTCATTAGAAGATTGTGAAGTACATTGCTGAACTGCGGCGTATCAATGAGGGGCTGAATCCTCGGATCACTTTTATCTATGAACATCAAATCAGCCCTGCAACCTTCACGAATGCCCCCTGTTCGGGCATTTCTCACGACACCCCTGTGCGCATTTTCAGTAACCATTTTGAAGATATCCTGCGCAGTGTACTCGGAATCAGGATCCTGACCTTTGAGGCTTAAGTATGTAAGGCGCATGACTTCCCACAAATCCTGATAGATGAAATCCGTTCCCAGCATGACATTTATCTTTTCCTTGAGAAAACTATGGACAGGTGCTTGCCCTGCACCACTCCACATGTTGGAAACAGGGCAGTATACTACCGAAGCACCACTTTCAGACAAGCGTTTCACATCACTGTCATTCACATGCACACAGTGGAACAGAACCGCCTTATCACTTAAGAGGCCTTCCCGGTGCAGGAGTTCAACGGTGGATAAACCGTAATTTTCATAGACCTGATCCTTTCGCCATTCTGTTTCAAGACAATGGGTCATATAGACCGGATTATAGGATGAGTGGATTTTATGAAAGGATCCAAGAGACACTGCGTCAATCGACTCTTCCTCTGGAAAGTGTGTACAGATACCGATTTTGTCAGAAGCCAGATTCTTGGAGCTTGCATAATTATCATAGAGATCAAGAGTCGCTTTCAGTCCGACTTCTTCAAGGTAATCCCTGAGAAATCGCTCCGCGTTGTCCGCTTGCCCCGTTTCAACAATATATGTTATGCCCTGTCTGATATATTCAGCATAGGCTTTGAGGCAAAGGATCCTAAATGCCGGCTGACCGACACTTTCATCAAGGTAGTCAAACAGCCGCTCCTGGAGCTTTCCTTGAAAGGAATCGTTCATCCAGTCTCCAAGAGGCATATCTCTAAAGAGGCCTCGCGCTAAGGTTCCTGGGTTATGTGTATGGGCATTGACCAGTCCAGGAAGTAAGAAATATGATGCACAGTCAAAAACCGCCTCTTCATTTCCAGTATTGCCGTTAAAGGAACTGTCACATGAATTTTCACACGGAGTAATTTTTGATATAAGGCCGTTTTCTATTTGAATGTCTCCCTTTTTAAAGCAATAATCGTGGTCTAAATAGAATGCATTCTTAAGCAGCACACCATTCCCCTCCTGACTGGTTTATTCTTATGTTTTATTCTTCTATCCTACTCTTGTGTCCTGTGTCTACTTATCCTGTCCATCGGCCTCAAGTGCCTGAACTTTGTCGATGATTCTGTTCATATAGTTGAACATATTGTCAATTTCATTTTCAGTAAACGCTTCAAAAAGGTCATTGATGAACTTGGCATCCTTCTCATGACGCTTTGAAAAAACGGCATTCACCTTGTCTGTCAAATATACCCTGGAGATGCGCTTGTCATTTTCATCCTGCACCAGGTTGACAAAGCCTGCTCGTTGAAGTTTGAGCACGATCTGCTTTATGTTCTGATGCGAAGATCCCATGACACGCGCAAGCTCTTTTATTCCCGGCGCTTCATCAAATGCCCTTTCCACTGCCGCCAACAGCATCCACTGCTTTGTGGTCAGCTCTTCTTCCCTAAAGGTTCTATCAGAGATGGTCTGGAGCAAATTTGCAGCAAAGAAAATCTGTCCAAAAACATCTGCTTTTTTCTTCAATAAACTCATATCTGTCATAAGACCCCTACCTTTATCTATATCTCTTATTAGTACTCCGCACTTCTATGCCTTATAAATATTCTACGCTTTCGACCTTAACCTTAAACCAGTTAAAAGCACCATCATCCAGCTTCCATGTAATCTCCATTTTAGTGGGGATTTTCACACCACATGCATAGCCTGTTTCAAGGACATTGCCTATACACCAGTAAGCGCGGGGTTTTGCACCTGAATCGTAGTAGCGCTCTGCAAGACATCGTACCAGGTTGCCCTCTTCATCCACTTCAAAAATGACTTCACCGCACAACTTACCTATACGCAGTCTTGCCTTTGCCATCCTGTCGTCCATTGCCTGCCATGATATTCTTGAATCTGTTGCAAATGCAGGATACCATACCATTTCCATCATGAAACGCGCAAGGGCTGACTGATGCAGATACTGACAACTTCTTCTCTTTGCGACTGGCAAAAGATTATTGAGACGCATTTCAAGCGCAGCTGACCTGTCGTTGAAAAAATCTCTCCCGACGATGCGTATCAGAAAGTGAAACCTGGTGTTTACCTTCCATACGAAAGAGGGACTGGAAAGACCTACGACCTGCTCTGCGCGAAAGCCCATCCAGTCCTCCTTATCAGGTTTCAAGCGCAATTGCCCAGACTGCTTGATCAAAGCGATTTTAGGTACGGACTGGCCAATGACACCACTGTTTCTGATCCATCTTGCGATTGGTTTCGGGAGTCCGAACAGGTCAGCCTCACGTACAATACGCTTTTCCTTATTGCCCTGGCGCTTTAAAATGCTTGAAACTTCTTTGCTACGCACCAAGTCGAACCTTGATTTGTCAATCAGTAGAATAAACATGAGCATGCTTATTCCAGTTACTATTTTCATCATCATTATCTACCAACTTTTATACAACTTCAACATTGAGTTTGACGTGCACATCATTTTCATAGGTGTTTTTCCATTCAATAAACTTGTCTGCAGGCAGAGGCTTTGAGTAGTAAAAACCCTGAATCATGTCACATCCGAGAACCTTGAGTTTAGAGAGCTGCTCACTGTTCTCAACACCTTCAGCAATCACTTCAATATCCAGTGCCTTTGCCATATCGATTATGGTGGCTACGATAAAGTAATCTCTGAACTGACTTGAAATACTTTGAATAAAATCCCTGTCAAGCTTGAGTACCTTGGTAGGCAGCTTCCTCAAGTAGTTGAGTGAAGAATAGCCCGTTCCAAAATCGTCAAGGGCAATAATAAAACCCATGTCCGACAGGCGCTGCAAAATTCCTACCGCCTTATCTATGTCATTGATGATTGCAGTTTCCGTAATTTCCAGCTGTATGTTCCCAGGATTGATTTCATACAGGGCCACTTGGCTGATAATATAGTCAACCAAGCCATCATGTAAGAGTCCCTTGCTGGAAAGATTCAGTGAAATAATGTCAATTGAACTACCTGTTTCTCTCCATCTCTTGATTTGTCCGAAGACTTCATGAATGATCCACCGTTCCAATTCAGTCATAAATCCAATGCTTTCAGCATATGGAATAAAATCACAAGGCGGTATGTGACCTAGTGATGGATGTTTCCACCTTATAAGCGCTTCAGCACCTGCAACTCTATTCAGATTGCCACGTATAATCGGATGATAGTGCATGGAGAACTCATCGCGCTCAATGGCAAGACGTATCTGATTGGTTATATATGAAAAATAGGTTGCGTATTTTCCCATTTCTTCTGTGAAAAACTCACATCTGTTCTTACCATTTTTCTTTGCATGAAAGAGCGCAATATCTGCCGCTTTTATGAGGTCTGAAAACGCGGTTCCATGGTCGGGACATTTTGCGACACCAATGCTGATATTAATATGCAGGGTATGTGCCTCCAATTTAGCTGGTGCCTTCATCCGCCTGTATAACAAGTCGAGGTGTTCTACAAGTGAGTGGTCTTCTGCTATTCTGTCTACGATGACCAAAAACGCATCTCCGCTGAGTCTGGCTATGTAGGCTGTTTCCTTAAAAACATCAAGGAGCCTCTGACCTGTAACACGTATGGCTTCATCTCCGATTTCATGTCCAAACGAGTTGTTGATGTGTCCAATGTTATCGATGTCCACGTATAGAAATGCAGCCCAATGAAAGAGACCATTCTGAAGAGATCCCCATTTCTTTTTTATCCATGATCTCTTCGGCAGACTTGTCATGCTGTCATAAAAAATGTACTTACTCAAATGCATTCTGATTTCATCATTCTCTGTAATGTCGGTATGGGTTCCACAAACCGCGGTTATGACGCCTTTTCTTTTAGCCTTTTCAATTCCCCGTGTCAGAATCCAGCGCTCACACTCAAGAATGATTACCCTGTATACACACTCGAATATTTTTCGCCTGCCTGCCCGAAAAGCCTCAAGGACGCTTATGAAGTGGGGACGGTCTTCTTCGTGTATGAGCTGAACCCATTCATCAAATGCATATGTTTTGTTCCTGATATACGCATGAAGATGCGTGTCCCTATAAAATTCGATCGTGTATTCATGCTTGTCAAAATTAAGGTCCCAGATTGCATCGTGCGAAGCGACTGCCATTGATCTGTTCATAAAGTTCTCATCCAAGTAAATATCCTTACCCTCAAACTGCACATCACAAATACCAGGTGTTCTCAATCCATCATCGCACTTCATCCCGATCTGCCCCCACAAGAACTCACCATTATAGTTTCACCGTCATTAAGCCACCCGTCCTGCAAAACGCTCTAATCATCAAGACTTGTTTTTCTTTAAATCGACCACATTAGGTAACACACTACCCTTTTACATAACATATTACCTTTTTGCCAATATTCTTGTCAACACCCAATCTCCTATTTATGCATAAATACAAAACAGCATCCAAATATTTGGATGCTATCAGGGTATAAGCTATGAAAATGGTTCTGACTAAAATACCGGAGGTGTATATGGAAGATAGAAATCTTGACTTTAGCGAACTGGCAGCCCTGGGAACTGCCTTCATACTCATTTCATCAATAATGTGGGTCCAAGGCTATAACGCATATATTGACATTGACTTGTTGAAGTATTTCACCATAAATGACTACTTCAATCTTTCCATCAAATCTATCGCGCCATCACTCATTGGCCTGGCATACGGGGCAACACTAAAAATGCTCTTGAAGGAAGTCAAATCTAGTGCAGAGCCTTCTTCAAAATACAAGCTTGTGTTCACTTTTACTATCCTCAATCTGGTGGGGGCCGTCTATATATTAGGTTCAACTGGCATAATTAGCAGATCAATCTCACAGCCGCTCATATCGATTTTACTTATTGGCCTTGTCTTCCTATTCGCCACATTCGATCTTGGTAGAGCCCTTCCCCTGAAAGTATCCAGCTTAATCCAAGTCATGCTTGCAGTGATTCTATTTGCCTATCCCTTTGGCATGTATGTTGGGCGAAGTCATTCTTCACACTTTGACACACAAAGCCCCCAGACCTTTATTTACAACGACAATAAAAGCATGGAGGCTGTAACACTTTTTGTTTTAAGCGAGTACTGGATTGTTGTTGAAAAAGAAACCACTAGAAAAATCGCACTGCCAAAGGACGTGATTGAAACGATCATCGAATAAGCCTTCCGGGGCATATAATGAATCAAATGAACGCAGCACAAGTCTTATTACTTGGTCTTTCTGCTGATATAGACAATCCTTCTATTGATTTCTTTCAGCTGCGCTATAAACGCCTCTTTCTCTGCTGGTGATATCAGTAAGAATACGTCTTCACCTCTAATCTCTATGCGGTCCAGTGATAAAGCCGGCGCAGAAAGCGGGTTATAGGTGTCTCTGATTTGCTCAATTTTTCCAATATCCACTTTTTTTCTAATGGGGCCGCAGCATACATATAGGGTCTCCTGATCAATTTTGTAATAGGTTCCAAACCAAATCCAACATACAAATGCACACACAATAATCATGAGCATACTATGAAAAGCAAGGCCCAGCTCAATGAGCGCCCTTATGGTTGCGTATCCCATTACACCAAAAAGCAGAAACCCCAGCCACTTGTCACGCTTGGAATAATACATATCAGTCCCCCCTTTAAACTCAATTAAGGATTGCATTTTACATGCACAAAAGATGTTTGTCCTATATCAACGGACTGTTTCTTCTATGAAAAAAATGCGTTTATGGTCAAAATCCACTTCAACTTCTGTACCCATGGGAAGCACGCCTATTGGTGCAGCGTGTCCAAAATTCACATTATAAAGCACTGGCAGCTTCTCTTTTCCAAACTTCTTCAGCACTTTAACATATACTTCCTTATAAGCATCATAGTGCTTTTCATCCATGGGTTTTCCCACAATAATCCCGCGGATTACATCGAATATCCCCTGAAAGCCCAAATTATACAGATAGAATGTCACCAGGTCAGGACTTGGGTATTCTTCACTGGTTTCCAAAAACAATATCTTATCCTTCCATGCATCCAGGCTGGGCCAAATTTTCGTGCCTACGTAAATGGGAAAAGCATCGAGACATCCGCCCAAAAGCTTACCGGTTACCTTACCACTTCCCTGGAGAACTTCATAACCATGGGTTTCCCTTTTTAGCTTTCTGGCAGTCTTGATGTTCTTTTCATCCCAGGCGACAAAATCGTCTGTCCACCAGTCGCTGGATTTCATTTCATACCCGGAAACTGGTTTGAAAAGTGTGTCAAACACAGCCTCCTTCGTATAATCAAGCATCTCGACATACTCTCCAAATTCAGGCATGAGTGCGGGTCCATAATAGGAGACAAGCCCTGCTTTTTGCATCATAAAATGATTTGCAGTCGTGTCAGAATACCCCATGAATATTTTAGGGTTATTCCGGATGACCTCATAATCAATATAGGGTTCAATAATGAGCGTGTCGCTGCCACCCAAGGAACAGATAATAGCCTTGATTGAATCATCCGCAAAAGCGTCCATAAGATCCTGGGCACGGAGTTTTGGATTTTCATTGACAAATTCTATGCCCTTTAGGGCATGCGGCATGCATACCACTTCAAGTCCATAAACCTCTTCAAGTCTCCTTTTACCCAAATGGTATTTGTGAATGAAGTTCGGTTCGCCAACAAGTCCACTGGACAAGCTTACAATAGCAACCTTGTCTCCCTTTCTGAGTCTTTCTGGTTTTATCATAATCATCACATTCTTTCACTGCATTTACAAACGTGGCGTCAGCCCGCATCAGCGGCACGCCACCACATATCCTAAAACTCAAGTTCAATGACATCGTTCTCATTTTTAAAGCCTAGACGCTCATAAAATGGCTTGGCACGTTCGCTGGGCCACAGAATGATAAGCTCTATGCCCTCTTTTTCGCTCCATGCTTTCACCTTTTCAAACAGGGCCTGACCAAGGCCCTGATTTCTCATATGTCTAAGGGTAAATACGCCAGAAACATAGGCAATTTCACCAGAATAGGACTTCGGATTGGGCACTTTTCTCACACGGGTAATGTAGACGTTTGCAACGATTTCATGGTTCTCTTCTGCAACCCAAACGTTGAGGCTTTGATTTAGATGCTCATGTAAATAGACCCCGAAAGCCTCAAAAAATTCTTCTTTTGAACCCGCCGGAACAACCGATTCTTCGACGACCTTATCCTGCCATCTGAGTTCCGACAAACTATCGATATCCGAAGTGGATGCCAATCTGAATTCCATCACAACACCTCTTTCTTTCGCATGATATAGTCAACGAATCCCTGTCTAATTCTTTCACCTTCATAGAGACGTTCAATAATACGGCGTTCTTTTAGAACAAATGCCATATCTGAAAAATATGCGTCTCCTTCATCATAATCATAATAAGAGTGAATGACCGGTTCATCATCCATCTGTTCGTACTGATGCTTGCCAAGATGCGGACCTTCACCACACCGAAAGTCATCCACAGACAGCAGGTTTACAAAAAGGAGACCACCCGGTTTCAGAACGCGTTTCATTTCACGGATTGCCACCTCAACCTCAGCCTTTTTCATATGAAAAACCGAGTTGTAGGAATAGACAAAATCAAAGCAGTCATCTTCATAGCGCAGGGCAGTCATATCCCCCTGCTCAATATTCAACACCTGATTGTTGGCATTGCCAAATGCATTGGCTTTTCTGACCTGATCTTCATCAAAATCTATACCCACAGTCTTGTAACCAAACGTATGAAAAAGGCTCAGCGGAGGCACGGCACCTCCAGCACCACAATCCAGAACGCTTTTCTCTGCCCCTGCCTGCTCTGCGCTGCAATATTCCAGAAATCTATACAGCTGTGTATGTTTAAAAACCATATTTTGCATGTTTTCATCCTCCAGTCATGTCATTTTCACCATCAAATCGGCTCCTGCTAGAGCTTCTTTTTAAGATAAAACCGCTTCGTACCGTCTTCATACAAATCTAGAACACCATAGGTCTCATAGCCGTTCTTATGATAAAATGCAGGTGCCTGAAAACTGAATGTGTCCAAATGGACAAAGGTGCATCCAGCCTCCTTAGCTATTTTCTCTGCCTCCAGAAGAAGGGCTTTTCCGTATCCCCCTCCTCTTTGGTCTTCGCTGACCCATAGGATATCGATGAACAGACACCCTCTGTATATTTTTCCAATGAGTCCGCCGTAAATGGTGCCCTGGTCATCTTCAAGAACAAGCTCGGCAGACTTTGATGTATAGTTCTGTGCTGGCGGTGCCATTCGCAGATTGTATGCCATAAGCCGATCTCTTATGTAAGTGTCTTCTGTTTCAGTCATCCCTCTTCTTAAAATCAAACGTCCCATAAATGGCCCCCATTTCTAAAACGCAATCTCCGGATGGTCTATATCAAGAACGAACACGGTGCATGTTCCCCCTAGATTCTCTTCAACCGAAGTCTTCAAATAGTCTAGGGAAGCTTCAAAATCTGCAGCGCGCGCCTGGTCTACTGACTCAACACAAAGAAAAGCATTATTCGTTTCTTCTGTCAGCATGGTGCGTACTGCCTCACGCCAATTTTCGCCTGCGGGAAAAGCTTCCAAAACGCCTCTTCAATTACAAACTTTTTCATTGTGCACCCTCCTATGACATAATTCTCAAACACCACTCTGCTGTTCGCTCTGCAACTTGGTCCATATGCTCCTTGCACCCATGTCTTGCGCCTTCTATCACAAGGAGTTCCGATGCTTCTGGAAGCAAATGCATGCCTTTTTTGGAATTGGCAAGCAGTTCAAGCTCTTCTGCGTCCTCCATATGATTTCCATGGATAATCAAAACAGGACACTTAACGGATGAAAGCAGTTGCTCCTGATCAATTTCTTCAAAATCATTGAGCATCTGTCGCCCAATTAGTCGTGTTCCCAGTTCATCACTCTCAAGCTTTATGACACCCTCACCTTCAAGCGCCTGCATTTGTGCTTGTGAAAACTCTTCATACCAGTCATAGGTCATGCGGTGTGTAAGTGCACCCATGAGAACCATGGTCTCAATTTCAGGACGGTAACACCTGAGACAAATAAGCGAGCCCAGGCTGTTTCCGAAAAGCCCAAGACGCTCATAGCCCCTCCCAGATATGAAGTCAATGGCAGCACGAAGGTCTTCCACTTCATGCGCGGCACTTAAAACATCCGAATCACTCTCCCCGCAACCACTGAAATCAAATGCAAAGACATCAAATCCCACCGTGTTCAAGACCGCAGCCAGTTTCTCAAAACGCCCCTGCGAAGACTTGTCGTTGGTGAATCCATGTGCCAAAATGATTATTTTTTTTGAACCTGTCGTATAAAGATTGCCTACGAGTGACAGGCCTCTGACATTTTGAAATCTTATTTTTTCCATAGCAAAGGTCTTACTCCTCTAATTTCAAGATACTAGGTCATTTCCAAATAGGCACGAATGAGGCCCCTTGCAAGACTTTTCGATGAATCGATAAAGGCAATATCTGAACGGTCCGAATCAAACAGCACATTCAAATCCGTACAGGCGATAATAATCTTTTCAATACCTTCTTCTAGTGCATGATCAATGAGTTCGTTCCACGCTTGACGTGCCGTATCCAGCGCCTTCTTACTTTTAATTTTCAAAATGATGTCA
This sequence comes from uncultured Acidaminobacter sp., assembly GCA_963678925.1. GTDB lineage: Bacteria > Bacillota > Clostridia > Peptostreptococcales > Acidaminobacteraceae. The sequence goes on from OY787533.1 coordinate 192,643, forward strand.
TTTATAACAGGCTGCCAGCGCTCATCAAAATAGTATTCACAGGACATAGCCGATAAGCCTTTTTGATATAGGCCTGACGCACGTGTTGTTTCAGTAGCAAACAGAGTAACCTTGGAGGACGGCGATAAGGCCCCCACCGTCTGGTCAATCATGTTCAGCACAGGCACTGCCACGTCCTTCACAATATGGTCAAAGTAGACATGGGCACTGTTGCATGGAACAGCTATGAGATCGACCCCACAGCCCTCAAGCCGTTTCAGTCCCTCGGCAATAGAGGCTTTCAGTTCCAGTTCATTGATTTTCCGATCAATGTAAAAGGGGGTCGGCAATGCGTAGATTATCATATGCGGATAGTCGATATCATGGACCGCACCATACTGGCTCTGACATTCATCCAGAACCAGCTCAAGGAATGGACTTGTTGACCTCGGTCCCATTCCGGCAAGAATTCCGATTGTTGTTTTCTTCATCGATTGCCTCCCATTTCCGAATATAGCCACTCTTTAATGCCAAGTCGATGCTTAATCTTAATTTCTATCAGCTCAGTAATATTATACCATTTGAATTATATTAAAATACCCCTTTCGAAAAAGGGGTATCCCAGCCTGTAGGAAAACGCCAATATACTGCGTTGCTGGATAAAAAGGAGATCACTTCATATTTTTATAGCGCCGAAGATTGTGTCACGGACTCAACCGTTTCTGTGTTTTCAAGAGATTTTCTTAGACCTATGAACTCATTGAGTTTGGGCTGTGTGTTAAAAATGCGCTCAAGCGCATCATACTCTTGATTTTTCTGCATGGCCTTCTCAGAGCTTACTGTCCCAATACGCGTCGCTCGGACCATAATATTCTTTGGTGTGTGACTCGACGGTACATATTCAAACAGACTCACCTTATAGCCTTGTGACTCCAGCACAAGGGCACGCATGGAGTCCGCAACCATGTCACTCAGTCTCTCCTTGTAAATACCATGCTTTGTAATGGAACCCAGCCCATGATGCTTCATCGATTCACGGACGCTGTGCTGACAGCATGATACTGTAAGAATGAACTTGGACTTCTCAAGCACACCCTTGGCAATGGTCATATCTGTTGCGGTATCGCAGGCATGCAAGCTGTAGACGATATCTGGGTTATCTTTAAACTCAACCATGAAAATATCTGAACAGATAAAATTCATATTTTCAAAACCAAGCACCTCTGCAGCCCGCTTAGAGGTCTCTATAACCTGTTCATTGTAATCTATACAGCAAAACCGGACCTTCCGATTCTGCACCTGTGTGAAGTAATAGTTTGCAATGAAGGATAAATAGCTCTTTCCACAGGCACAGTCCACAAGCAGAATTTCCCGCTTTGTTGACAATTTGTCCAGTGCCTTTTCCAAATGATCGATAAAACTGAAAACCTGCTCATACTTTTTGCGTCTTTCCTTATAATCATCACCATTTGGATTCTTCAAACCGATTTCACTTAATACTCTATTTAAATTGTTGCAGTCAATCCATTCGTTATTTTTACTACGCATATTTCCAACCATCCTTTATTCGTGTTAATACTCAAACCAGCCAATTCGCTTCTGTTCAAAAAATTGGTAACAAAAAAGTAGCCTTGAAAAGGTAATCATTAACACCTGAAAATTGGACAGCACAACTAAGACAATCAAACACGGTCTGATTGCAATTACAATGTCCAATATTCAGCTGTTAACTTTTACACTTTTCCAAGCTACTTATGTTATTTGGAGTACCATAACACTAAGTGGTCGGATAACATTCCACCTTTTATATCATTAAATTAATTTTATCGTTTTCATGAATAGTATGCCATTTGTTAATCAAATTGTCAACACCTATCATAATTTCACAGTCAGTAAACATCTTCAAAATTTAAGCGCCCATTATTGAACCAGAGCGCTTTTTATGATTGAGCTTGTATTCATATTTTAAGGAAAAGCCACCCCGCACATATGTTCTGAGGTTTCAAGTCTGTTATTGTACTTATTTTCCCTTTATACTAAGAATGTCTTCTTATATAAGCACACAATCGAAAGGATTCAATATGTCTAAAATCAAACTCACCGAACGTATTCACGACCAAATCCTCTATGATCTGCAGACATACTTTGAAGCAGAACAAGAGCATACCCTTACTAACTTAAACGCCGAACTGCTTCTCGACTTTATACTGAATACAGTTGGTCCCATGATTTACAATCAGGCGCTGATTGATGCGCACAGACTGATGACTGAAAAAGCAGACGATATTTACTTGCTCGAACTGGAAGATACGGAGTTTGGAAAATAGGAGTCTATAAATCTTCTGAAGGGCATATTTGAGATGTTTCATATGCATTCAAATGGTTCTTATATCAATGGAAACCCACTCTTCTTCAGTCAGCTTCCACACCTCATTTGGAATATACTTATACTCCGAATACCCTTGATTCGAAGCATTCTCAACTGCCCTTTTTATAAAGTCAATATTCCTATTCGCTCCACTTTTAAGACTTTCAACGATCAGCCTTGGCCATATGCCTGCAGCTTCAAACAGACCACTCTTTTCAAAATGTCTCTCCAGTTCAGAAATATCATACTTGATACGTTTGAGTTCAGCTGTCCACGCTTTGTCTTCCCACTTTAATATGGCGAACTCAGCGGCACTCTCCTCATTGAATGAAACCCCAAGTGCACCCGGGTTTACAATCAGTTTTCCCTCTACATGTGTCGTCCAGGGCACGTGGGGGTGTGCACAAATGAGCACCTGCTCCTCCATCTGACGCATGATTTCCATATTCCGGTTTGCCTTATGTTCATAAAGGTGCTCATACATATTGTCAGGCGATCCGTGCACGACTCTGATTTTATCGCAGCCCTCAATAGAAATTGATGCCTGTTCAGAGAGATTCCTGATAAAATCTATGCACTTGGCATCGAGCTGGTCTCGCGTCCATATGACAGAGGCAAGCTGATCGTGGGCATACCAGTCTGTTGCCGTATCATCAATTGTTTCAAGCACATAGGCTTCTCTATTGCCCTTTATGAACCATCCATTCAACCCGGATATCGTCTGAAGCACCTCTTTGGGTCTTGGGCAATCGCTGATATGATCTCCCGCTATGATAAAGTGTGTCACATTCTCTTTTTCTAAATAATCAAGTACTGCCTGCAGGGCAGTCATATTTCCATGAATATCTGCAAGGACTGCAATTTTCATGAGGACCTTCCTTGTCTATAAACTTGTCTTTGATGATAAAAAACTTGTAATACAAACTACCAGATAAACCTTAGAGTGTCAAATAGGCAATCTCTTTTTCTACTTCAAACCCCATTTTCTCATAAATCTCTTTAGAACGCACATTTCCAGTCCAGTAGTCCAGGCCTACTCTTTCAATGCCTCTTTCCCTGGCAAACTCTTTTACAGCTGTCAGCAAATGCTTGCCAACCCCTCTTCCCTGAAAATCACTGTTTACAGATATCTGGTGAATATACACGTAATCTCTTGAAAAACTAAAGGCGGTTTCCGAGCGCCGCACTTCCTCGAACCAGATATAACCTATTGGCACACCCTCTTCTTCACCCACTAGAAAATGATGATTCTCCTTATCGATTACATGACTGAAATAGTCATAAACGGCCTCGAAGTCGTATGGTTTGAAAACTTCAGGATACATCCTGCTATGTATGGTTTGCACATTTTCATTCAGCACTGCAATCTCTTTCGGATCACTCACTTTTTTGAGTTCCATAATATACTCCTCGAATAGCTGCTCACTCAGGTTCACATGCTTATATCTCTGTCTGATTTTTTCATCACATACCGCGTTTTGCCAATGGATGCGTTTCATTTAGTTGGAGCAGGTCCCACAGATTCCCGTAAAGGTCCTTAAATACTGCCACCATCCCATAGTCTGCCTCTTTGGGCTCACGAACGAACTCTATGCCTTCTGCCAGCATGTCATTGTAGTCTCGCCAAAAGTCATCTGTATTCAAAAACAAAAAGACTCTGCCTCCAGACTGATTGCCTACGAAATCTTGCTGAACTGGTTTTGAAGCCCTTGCAAGAAGGATTGTTGTTCCCTTAGAACCAGGTGGTGAAACAACCACCCAGCGTTTATCCTGCTCCGGCTGATATGTATCTTCAATTAGTTCAAATTTGAGTTTTTTGGTATAAAAGTCTATTGCCTCGTCATAATCTCTAACGACAAGCGCAATATGTACAATGGATTGGACCGTTACAGCGAACCTCCTCATTTTTACTAAGCTCCTGGTGATTTCAAATTTTCCAGGTGTCACATGTTCAGTTCATCGATTACACGATTTCGGTATATCAGGTCATCTCTTTCTTCAAAGCCTACTGAGGACCAAAATGCATTTCCAAGATGATTGCTTTTAAACACGACAAGGGCAGCCTTCTTTATGTCTTCATCTTCTAGTGCCTGTAAGGCTGCTTCAACAAGAGCTCTACCAATTCCTAGTTCCCTATGTTTCATTGAAACCGCGGTGTGATAGATGTATCCTCTTCGACCGTCGTGTCCACATAAAATTACACCTGTGACCACACCCTCAACTCTGCAGACAAAACTTGTGGTCGGATTGCGTTTCAAGAACTTGTCTATTCCTGCTTTTGAATCATCTAAAGACCGCATGCCCATGCCTGCGGTGTTCGCCCAAAGTGCATATGCTTCTTCATAATCGCTGATTGTCATAACATCAATTTTCATTTTCCACCTCCGGTTCATGGTTCCAGTCATTTTTATACAAGCACAGCCTGCTCACGCAACGCTTCAAATCGTGTCCTTCAGATTTTCTTATTTCAATCGACATGAATAAACTCCTCCTTGAACATCATTTGGCTTCATATTATTCGCAAGGAGATACAGATTTCGTAAAGAAAAGCCTCATTGAAAGCAATGAGGCATGGGATACAGTTTTGCATTATGACACGCAGAGCCTTGATCAATACTTAGTGACCGCGCTTTTTTTGCTTTTTCTTCAGCTGTTTCATTTCAAAATCGATTTTTTTCTGCAGCATGCGTTCTGCTTTGGCAGATTGCTTTCGCTGTACTTTGTTCGCTTCACGCTGCATTTGTATTGCTTCCTGTGCTTTTGTCCTAATGCCATGTGCTTGTGTTGCTTTTTGGATTTGACGCTTGAGCCTTTTGGGATTAACGCGCTTATTGACTTCTCCTAGATCTTGAACAGGTGCTGAAAACTTAAGATCTGCGTACCGATTCAGTACGAAATCATAGATTTCCTGGTCCTTAGGTTCAGACCCGAAAGTGACTCTGCACACCTGCAGTGCGCCATCTTCAGTCCGTTCAAAAACCCCTACCCAAAATGGTGCATCAAAATAAACCGTTAACTGTCCTCTTAAAAAAATGCGCATTGATTCCCTCCTAGTTATTCAGCATTTTTTCAAGAACGGACAACCCAGGAGGGCAGGTTACTGACGGTTTCACCCGCATCCGGACTACCAACCGGATTGTGTTTTTATCTTGAGCTTCTTTGGTACATTCCAAGTTTAACACAGATTAAAACCCTATGTGTGCAGGAATTTCAAAAAATTCTAAATAGGATGCACGCAGCTTTTATTTGGCAGTATAGTAACACCTTTTAGGTGAATAAATTTTGTCACTCTTTTTCAGCAAGGTAATGATTTTGCCAATTTCCTTCTTGTCCATTCCAAGTCTGTCTGCAACTTCACCTGGACGCATGGGCTCATTTTCCTTGAACACATTCAATACTTGCTCGACCATATTTGGGGCTCCTAACCTAATTATAAAAGGGGAAAACGTCAAACATTAAAGCATTTGCTTAGCGCTGTCCACTGTTACTTCGAAAACACGTGTAAGGAATGAGAACTTCTCTTTCATCATGTCATATTCCTCACCTTCACTGACAAAACGCGCTGTTCCATTAACAATAAAGCCTGTTCCTGGATATTCATTATAGCCTTCAACATTCTTGCTTCCCAGAGCAATCTTCACCTGGCTGTTAACCGCTACATTTTTTTCTGTTCTCTTAAATGCATACGCCGGAATAAGCAGTCTGTTCTCGCCTGCCATAACTACAAAAGAGTTCCATGTGTTCACGACATGCGGCTCACCGTCGCCCCACGATACGATTGATACAACACCCTCATTTGTCAGTACTTCTTGGAATTTTTCTGTAAACATAGTTTTTCTCCTCATCTTTACGATTTTAATATAGATATTTATTATCGTAGATATATTTTATCTCCGATAGTTCGTATCTAGATAATACATTTCTATGTCATACTTGTCAAGCGTCATATTTCAAATAAACAGATTTTTCTATAAAGACCACCCTTGAATCTAGCACCTTAACAACTTGAAATTTATCTGGTATTATGATAGATAATAATTATCTACGATTATTCATATCTTTATTGTTAAATAGATTGCCCGTGTGAAAGCCTACAGTCCATTTGGGGCCCGACCACTTCAGGAGGGATGTACAATGCAATTTTCAGTTGGTGTCGAATACAGTCTGCACTGCCTGCTCTACCTGGTTGATGTTCAAGATGACAGAACCATCGGTATCAAAGACCTGGCCGCCTATCAGGGCGTGTCTGAATCCTATCTTTCAAAGTTTTTTACAAAACTTAAAAAAAGAGGCATTGTTGAGTCTGTTCCAGGCGCAAAGGGGGGCTACCGGCTAGCAAGGCCGACCAGTGAAATTTCCTTTTGGGATGTTGTTGAAGCCATTGAAGGCTCTGAACCCTTTTTCAAATGCTCTGAAGTCAGACAGAACGAAATCATACTTGATAAGAACCATTTGCCGGATTCCCATACAAAATCGCCTTGCCTGATTCATCTTGTCATGCTTGAAGCTGAAGCACAGATGAAGAAATACCTGCAAAGCAAAACTTTGGAATGGCTGGCTTCTGAAGTATCATCCAAAGTTGATGGGACGCACCTTCGTGCAACGCGTGATTGGTTCAGCAGAAATCTATAAGTCTTGCCCCGTCACCTGAACACCCCACGTATGAACTTAAAAGAGCGATAACAGTTTTCTGTTATCGCTCTTTTCTATACCAATATTCATTTCCCGGAACGCTACTCTAGAAATACAGTAGCCCCAAAAAAATCAGGCAAGGTCGTACTTTCGTCAGTTTACCAAGGAATCACACCATCTCTGTTTGTGAAGGTTCCCGTTGGACCGTCTTTTCCAATGGTCGCCATTTTAACAACGGCATCGGTTCCCTCCTGAAGAGTCTGAATGCCATTGCTGAACTGGTCTCCTGTTTTTGTTGGACCCGGGTCTATTGCGTTGATTCTCATTTGAGGAAGCGCTTTTGAGTATTGTACTGTAAGCATGCTCACTGCGGATTTTGATGCACTGTATGCGAGTGCATTCACCTTGGACTCAATTTTTTCAGGATTCAGGACCTGACCAAATGATCCCAGTCCACTGCTCACATTTACAATCACCGGTTGACTCGATTTCTCAAGCAGAGGCAGAAACTGGTTTGTCACACGTACGACACCGTATACATTTGTATTGAAGACCTCATGCATCATATCAGCCGTAATATCTTGAGGCTTTGCATGACCGCCGGGTATTCCAGCATTGTTAATCAGCACATCCAGGCGACCTTCATTATTCATTATCGTTTCCGCCGCACTTGCAATCGTCTCTTCCCCAGTGACATCCATCACGACGTAATCGACACCCAATGCTTCTGCGGCAGCCTTCCCTTTGCTATCATTTCTAGAGCTGATATAAACCTTGTGCCCCAGTTCTTTCAGACGCCGCGCCGTTTCGTATCCAAGACCCGTATTTCCGCCAGTTATTAATGTAATCTTCATAATGCGTTCACTCCTTAACTAAGATTATCCTGTACCAATCTTCAAAAAGTATAGCATCATTTATTTTAGTTGTAAATACAACAATTGTAATTGTAACTGTTTGTTCACAAAAATGTTGTGGTATAATAGAGTTGAAATGGGGGACTGGACAATGCTCAAGAACACAGGCAATATTTCAGAACAGATTTATTTGATTAGTACTATGCAGAAATCATATGTTCAGGAACAATTACGCAAATTGGGTCTAAATGAAATTCAAGCACGTACACTGAACTACATCTATATTTATCCGGGCAAAATCCAGAAGGATCTTGCAAAATACCTGGGGAAACAGAATGCGACCATAACAAATATTCTGAAACTCCTAGAAGGAAAGCATTACATAAAGCGTGAAATCCCAAGTGACAATGAAAGACAAAAAAATCTCTATCTCACCGAAGATGGAGAGAAGGCTGCGGAAATGATCCAAACCATCTTTCATGATTTAGAAGACATTTTAACAAATGCACTTTCCACATCCGAGATAGAAAATATTAAAGGTGGACTCAAAAAAATCAGTGACATTCTGAAATAGGACTAAAAAAAAACGCGTTATCCCAAAGGGATAACGCGTTTTCTATTCAAGTGCTTTTTGACTGTCACCAGGCTATGCAGTCACTTCCCGAATGCAAGCCAGGGCATTTAAGCTTCTAGGATAACCGATGTATGGCAAGCATTGAGAAACCACTTTCACAAGGAATCCAGGATCATTTCCAAGGTTCATGTTACCAGCTATGTGACTCTTCAGCTGGGACTCACAACCGCCTTGTGCCATGAGGTAACAGAAGGTAATCATTTCTCTTTGTTTGAGGTCAAGACCTGTTCTAGTATAGTAGTCACCAAAACAGTTGGCAGCAAGCCATCTGTTAATATGGCCGCCCTTCCAAAAGTCTTTCATGCCTTCACCAAAGATGTCCACCTGTGCTTGTGCCCCTTTTTCAAGTCTATCTTCGAGTGTCGTTGTCGCTTGAGATTCAAGTGGGAGGGCAATTCCCTTTTCAAGCATTACCGCATTTGTAGCATCCAGAAATGGTCGCACACGACCCATTCCCAAATAGTCCACTGCCTGATAAACAACTTCCTTGGCTTCTACAGGCGTAATTGCCTCCTCAAGTCCTTTTGCAAGCACTTCTTTATAAGTATCAAGGCCTTGGCACCCCAGTAGGGTCGCAAGAATTGCTAAATATCTTGTTTTTTCATCCAGCGTCTGACCTACTTCATTTACAACTTCGTGATCTGCGAAAGCTTCATGACGTAACATAAACTCAGGGTCTGTATCATATAGGTTGAATTTATCGCTCATACTCTTGTCCTTTCGACTCTACACTTCTATTTTAGTTTGTTGTAGTCTTCGTCAGAAACAGGCTCGCACCACTCATTGCTGCAATCTTCACCTGGAACTTCAACTGCGATATGGCTGAACCAGCTATCCGCTTTTGCACCATGCCAGTGTTTTACACCTGTAGGAATTTTAATAACTGAACCTGGTTTCAGTTCAACAGCATCTTTGCCTTCTTCTTGGTACCAGCCTTCGCCTGCTGTACATAGAAGGATTTGTCCGCCACCGCTTGTTGATTTATGGATATGCCAGTTGTTTCTGCAACCTGGTTCGAATGTGATATTTGCTAGAAATACGTTGAATTCACCTGGCATTGTAAGTAGATTAATAAATGACTCGCCTACAAAGTATTGTGCAAACATTGCGTTCTCTTGACCCTTACCAAATACATTTTCCTTGTTAAATACTGCTTCATCAGTTGTTTTCATAATTCTTGACCTCCTATATTTTCATCAAAACTATTACATTTTCAAATACCATATCAAGGGTTTAAAACTTAGAATTTACATTTGTAGTTGCTCTTCAGCATTAAATGCTTTATGATATACACATCATATAACCTAAACCTGACTTTAGGTCAACGCTTTCTTTCATTGAACTTTCACCTCAATTTGGGCTAGCTTTCAAACCATTGCTCAGCGCATCAAAGTTGACAGTAGATAAAGGATATGCTACTTTAGATTCACCTAAAGTTAACTTTATATTTAGATTCTAAAAGGAGTTCATTATGTCTTATTCAATAGGTGAAGTTGCAAAAATGCTTGATTTAACTGTTCCAACACTCAGATACTACGACAAAGAAGGTTTGCTTCCCCTTCTAGAGCGCACCGAGTCAGGAATTCGGAAATTCAATGACATTGACATAGAATCCCTAAAAATTGTCGAATGTCTCAAGGCATCGGGCATGTCTATAAAGGATATTAGAACTTTTATCAACTGGTGTGGCGAGGGTGATTCAAGCCTTAAACAACGCTATGATATGTTTATTGAAAGAAAAGCCGCCGTCGAAAAGCAAATTAAAGAACTCAATAAAGTCATGGAAACAATCGACTTCAAATGCTGGTATTACAAAACCGCACTGGATGCGGGAACTGAAGCTGTTCACCAGCAAATAAAATCCGGTAAATCCATCTAAGGATTTGCCGGATTTTATTTGAAAATGATGTTTTGCACTCACTTTTCGCGCACTTCCACTATGACCTTTTCAATCCGAAGCAGCCCCTCTTCAAGAACTGAGCGTGGACACGCAAGGTTCATTCGTAGAAAACCAGTGCCGTTTTTCCCGTATGTGTCACCTACGTTGAGTCGGACTGCCCCCTGCTCATAGATGAGACTGCAAAGGGCCTTAGAAGATTTTCCCGTGCCTGTGCAGTCAAGCCATGCAAGGTAAGTCGCCTCCGGTGATGTCAACTTCAGTTCAGGCAGGCGCTCTGCTACAAAGTCCTTCAGGAAATTCATGTTATCTTCAAGGTATGAAAGAAGAGCATCCAGCCACTTTTCACCATAAGTATAGGCTGCAGTAAGCGCTTCAATTCCGAAGACGTTGGGTTCAATAGCTTCATTGATATTGATGGACTTGTTTACCTTTTGTTTGAGCTTTTCATTTGCCGTAATGATATTGGCTGTTTTAAGGCCAGCAATATTAAAGGTTTTGCTTGGTGCTGTACACGTTACACTGTTCATTAGAAAATCCTCATTCAACGATGCAAACGGAATGTGCTTGAATCCTGAGTAAACCAAGTCTCTATGCGCTTCATCAACGACTACAAGCACATTGTTTCTTAGACATATTTCACCCATTCTAATAAGCTCTTCTCTTGTAAATGCCCGCCCTACCGGGTTATGCGGATTACACAGAATAAACAGCTTCACACGATCATCCGAGGCCTTTTTCTCAAAATCTTCAAAATCAACTTCATAGTGCCCTTGGATATTCTTCAAGTCATTCTCTACAATTTCACACCCGTTATTGATAATGGATGTTCCAAAATAATTGTAAACAGGTGATTGGATGAGCACGCGATCCCCTTGCTGGGTAAATGCCTGTACAATAGCTGAAAGTGCAGGGATGATCCCCGTCGTCACATCAATCCATGCCTTCTTAATCCTGAATCCATGTCGCTTTTCCCACCAGTAGGCTTCCGCTTCATAGTAGGCGTCCGGAATGCTGGCATAACCAAATATCCCGTGTTCTACCCTCTTCTGCAAAGCTTCGACAATCGGCTCAGCTACAGGAAAATCCATGTCTGCAATCCACATGGGAATCACATCCTCTTTAGAGGAATCCCACTTCACACTATTGGTGTTTCTTCTGTTCACAACTCTGTCAAAATCATATTTCAAAGGTTTACACCTCCATTTCTCATCCACTAGCCTATTTCATAAGTCACTTTCGAAGGGTCCAGTTTGGCATCATCCTGAATCAACGCTCCAATTTCTTTGACTTTTATACGACCTTCAATTGGATTTTTTATACTGTCAACCTTTGTATTTACCTCTACATCGAGTGTGCAGTACTCAAATGCCAGGGACGTATTGATCAAATTACAATTTTTCATAACCAAGTTCTCAATATAGCAAAGTCCTTGAAGACTCTCGATTGTACAATTGATCAGCGTCAGATTCTTTGTATTCCAAGCCAGATATTCTCCTGAAATGAAGGAGTCATATACAGTCACATTTTCACAGTTCCAAAAGGCATCTTTTGAAAGCAGCTTGGAATTTCTCACGACAATATTTTTGCATCCGTCGAAACCATAGTTACCATAAAGGGTCAGGTTGTCCACTTCAATATCTCTGCTGTTCATTGCAAAGTAATCACCCTTTACAACCGTATCTTTCAGCTTGATATTCTCACAGTTCCAAAGTGTTTCAAGTGCATTTGGCATTTGAACATTTTCAAGCGAAATGTTGCTTGACCGTCTAAACGTCTTTGGTGCCTCAATCATAGTGTCCTTAATGGCGATATTGTGCGTATACCAGATTCCTGAACGTGCTGTTTCAAAAAGTACACCACCCGACATTTCTACATTTGTACAGTACCAGAGCGGGTATTTCCATTTGAAAAATGATTGATCCAGAACCACATTCTTGCTTTCCTTAAGCGGCGATTCCCCATCTTCAAATATTGTATTTCTTATTTCCACTTCATTACTCATAAATAAGGCGCGTTCACCTGTTAAAATCTCTTGATTCACTTTCATATTTTCACTGACCTTTCTCTATCAACTTTTCCTCTAAATAAAACAGCCCACTGTCATAGGTCTCAATTTTTCTATCGAGATGTTCAAGCATTTCATGCATTTCATCTATTCTTGCTGCCAAAATATCACGTTGTTCAACTAAGATTTTTTTCCTAGCAGCCTGTGTTTTATTTCCCTGTTTAAAGAGCGAAACGTAGTCTACCAGGACTTCAATGGATATGCCGGCCCTACGCATGCATTTTATAAAATAGACCCACTCACAATCTGTCTTTGAATAGTCTCTAACACCACTTTTTCTGCGGACGACTTCAGGGATCAACCCTACACGTTCGTAATATCGGAGTGTCTCAACACTAATGTCATAGATTTTGCTGACTTCACCTATCGTCATAGCCAACCTCCTTTCAGGGTCATTCTACAACCTATAGTTGACTTTAGGTCAAGCATATTTTACAAAAAAAAAAGCAAAACACGCTCTCACCATAAATTTCTCGGCAAGAGCGTGTTGATTTTTCTGTGTTCCATACTCAGGACAATGTAATGTCACAGGTTGAAACTTTCTATTTTTTGGTATAAAATTAATATAGTATTTAAGATGCTCGGTTTTGAGCAGAGTCTGCCTTGGCAGGCTCATTTTTTTGCACTGAATTCTCATATGATGTTCTCAGCACCACTGTCATGTAACCATAGAACAGGCCTAAAGCGCAGTAAATCAGTTCTGAAACAGCTGCACCTGCAAATGTAGCTCCCGGGACATAGGACATGAATCCGAAAAACACACCGGCGCCTACAAAAGCGGCTGGCACAAAGTCTGCCCACGGAATACGTTCCAAGCAGATCACAGGTACAACAATTGCAAATACAGCAACCGGGAAGCCATAGAAGCCCAGGCTCGGTACAAGTGCACCACCAAGTGTCATGATTAGAATTGATGCAATAATACCATTCACATACCCGATGAAAGTCTTTACACCGCCGGTCACATTACAACCTGCAATAAAATACATTGCCCAGGCCTGAAATGCAATCCATCCAAAACCCGCATTCCCAACTGGCGGTACCAGTGGTGCAAGCACCTGGTCCACTATTTGAATTGTAAATGCCAGAAAGGCCACAATAAAAGGTATCACTATGAATTTGCTGAATTTCACTTATTTCCCTCCTTTTTCACGCTCATAAAAGGCATATGCCTCCTCTGCACTGGCTCCGCCATGAACAATCAGTTTAACCGCTCTGATCATTGCAACCGGATCTTCCGCTTGAAAAACATTCCTTCCCATGTCCACACCTGCAGCACCCTTTGAAATTGCATTGTAGGTCAGCTCAAGTGCATCTTTTTCAGGAACCTTCTTGCCCCCTGCTACGACAATCGGAACTGGACATGCCGCCACAATCTTCTCAAAGTCATCACAGTAGTAAGTTTTGATAATATGGGCACCCATTTCTGCTACAAGACGCGTTGCTGTTAGGAAGTACTGTGGCGTTCTTTCCATCTCTTTACCAACACCGACAACACCAAGCACGGGGATTCCATATCGGTTCCCAATATTGACTGCGTTTGAAAGGTTTTCTATGGTTCTGCATTCATTCGATGAGCCGACATAGACCTGAACTGCCATGCAAGATGCATTCATTCGAATGGCATCTTCAGCATTTACTGCCAGCACTTCTTTTGTTATGTCATCACGCAGGACCGAGCTTCCCGAAGAAACCCTAAGTGCAACTGCATTGTTTGACGCAGGCTGAATGCAGGTTCTCAGGCCGCCTCTAGTTGCCATAAGAACGTCTGCATATTCAGCAAGGGGAGGAATGGCAACATCCAGACGTTCCAGTCCGCTTGTTGCCCCCATGATGTAACCGTGATCAAATGCGAGCATAATGGTTTTTCCTGTATCGGGGTTGAAGAGTTTGGACAGTCTGTGCTTCATCCCCCAGTCGTAATGTGAGGCACCTTTTACGAAAAATCCTTCTGCCGCTGCATCTATATCCAGATGAAAGTCTTTTGCTTTTTTTATTGAATCATTATCTGCCATGCTTTTCTCCTTTGTTGACTTTAAACCTATTTTGTAAAATATGGTGTCTTGCAAGGCTCTTCCCATAGACCAAGCAGCTCATCGTCCATACGTGCCACACAAAGCTGGAATCCGTTTGTCTCCTGTACTGTCAACAGTTCATTAACAACATTCGCAACAACTTCAATGTTCTTTTCTGCTAGATATTGGTGTGCTCTTCTGTAAACAATGAGCTGTTCCATCAGCGTTGTTGCACCAGAACCATTTACAATGACCATTGCTTTTTCGCCGCTCTTAAGATCCAGATCTTTAACAAGCGCACCAGCCATAATGTCTGTCGTTTCATCAGCAGTCAGCATTTTCTGACGTCCACCGCCACCTTCGCCATGCTGGCCCATGCCGATTTCCATTTCATCTTCACCCAGAATCGAAATAGGTTCCCCAGTAGATGGATGCGTTGCGCCTCTTGCAGCAACAGCGATAGTCGCCATATTATCAGCAAATTTTTGAGCGATGGCAGCAACTTCTTCAAGATTCTTTCCGGCTTTAGCTGCAGCTGCCGCAACCTTGTAAACAGGTACACAGCCAACAAGACCCCTTCTGTCATGTGCATTTTCACGTGTTGCGTTTGAAATGTCTTCCTGAGTATTCACACGTATAACATTCAGACCCTCTTTCACAACACGCTTCATAACCATATCGCCAGTGAGCATATCGCCTGCATGATTTAGGACTACAAAAAGAACACCTTTGCCTTTATCCGCCATACGGATTGCCTCAAGACAAGGACCCGGACCAGGTGCTGCAAAAATATCGCCAGGTACGGAAATATCCACCATGCCTTCGCCTACAAAACCACTGATCGCTGGCTCATGTCCTGTGCCGCCGAGTGTTACGATTGTCACACGGTCAGCCTCGGCAAGCTTCCTGTTCACGACAAGCTTGCTTTCAGTCACTTCAATCAAATGCGGATTGGAAAGCGCCAGACCTTCCAGAATTTCATTGGTAAGGTTGGCAGGATTGTTGATAAACTTCTTCATTTTCATATGTATTGTCCCCTCTACTTGAACTCCATTACCTCTACAACAACACCATCCATTTTTATGAAAGCAATCGTCAGATTTTCATCGACTGCCATCGGGTCACACAACACTTCATACTTCTCAGTAAAATCTGAAAGTCTGTCCACCTTATACGCCACGTGAACGTTTTCCACAATATCCTGATGCAGCGGCGTCCCCTCTTCAAATCGAAGATACTCAAACTGCATTGGATTGGTCTCAGGTCCGGCTATATGAACCTTCAAACCTTCAGCATACGCTTCCCCCGCTTGCGGTGTCTTTACCGGAACACCAATGTGCATAATTTCCATTACGACCTCCTCGTTAAAATTATTCACTCAATCCCTGGACAATTCCTTTAAAGAATAGACTAAAGGAAACTGCACCTGGATCTGCATGCCCAATTGCTTTTTCTTTTAAAGACCGTGCACGCCCGAATTTCGCGATCATATTTTTCGTGTCCTCGGCCCCCTTAGATGATGCCTCAGCCATCAATGGCATCAAGTCATTTAATGTTTTCTCTGCTGCTCTAATGGTTTCTACTGCTGGATAAATTGCATCCATCATGGTTTTGTCACCCACTTTTGCACCGCTTACAGACGCAAAATTTTTATAGCCGCCAATCAGAATATTTCTTACAAACTCGTCTTCACTCGAATGTGCAAGCGCGGCACCTTCTGCCATACCCTCAAAATATGCGCCCCAGAGCGGTCCTGCAGAACCACCATTGATGTTCATTAAATCCCAGGACAGGGTGTCCAGTACTTCTGCAGGGTTCTCAGATCCATCCAGCGACACGAGTTTTGAACGAATACACATGGATATTTTACCTATTGTAACGCCATGATCTCCATCGCCGGTCGCACTATCGAGCTCAGTCAAAAGTGAAATATTCTCTTCCAGCAAATCTGTAACGGGAAGCAGCATCTTTTGCAATAAATCGATTGTCATATCGCACCTCCTATTCATTTTGTAATTTGATATTAACATATGTTATGACATATGTAAATAATGTTTTGGTAATTTTCTGACTTTAAATTATATGACGCTGTAAACAGACGGAATTTCCATAGTCCCCTGCTCTGCGATATTGCGCTTCAAGCGCTTAAAACAAAGAAACCTCTGCATTACAGGTATGTCCTGCAATACAGAGGTTATCTGGTCCACCTTCATTCAGTTGTGAATATTACACTTGAGTCTCTTAAGACCCCTGCCCGACCTAAACTAAAGCGCACGCATTTGAATGACTTCTTTTGCCTTCTCTTCGGTCAAAATAATATGGGTTACAAAGCCTGTTTTCAAAGCGCCTAAAACGGCTTTTGCGTTGATTTCAGAAGGACATACTGCAACAACACGCTTTACTTGTCCAAGTAGGCTCAAGGGAATTTGAAGTGCGTAGTCATTCTCACTTCGAATGATTTGTCCATCCTTGTCATAAAAATACGACAAGATTTTTCCCACAGCACCTTCCTTATTGAGAATATCACCAAATCGAACAGCCGTTGCATGATCAGGCACTGAAGGGTAGGCCCCTACACCTAGCAAGGCACAGTCGAGCGTCTCCCAAAAGCTGTGAAGTTCACTGTAATTGTCTGTATTGGTGTACAGCTCAAGCTCTTGATCGGACGTGGGAAAAGCCGGTGCGAAAATAAATTTTGCATCCAGTCCCGTTTTCATGGAAAGTTGTCTGACAAGCTCCGATGGATGATAGCCCTTATTCGGTATGGTTGCAGTACCAATAAGCGGACCAACACAGCCTTCAAAGGTTGAATTCAGGTCCGTCTCCGTAAAGGCATCAATCACTTCTCCAATGGTGTATCCCCACCCAATTCCCAGATTACTGACTTCCGGTAATAGGTCCTTTAAGAAAACCACACTTTGATTAATGATGGTTTTCTCTGTCAGATAGGATGAGTTGGAGGATGGAATAACAAATCCACCTTGTATATTGAACACATTCTTCAATTGATTGAGCAGCAATGTATTGTTTGAAAACGGCTCTTTGATTTTGATTTCCACAATACCCATATTTCTCGCTTTAGCCAGCATATTACTAATCAGCGGTCTGGATACGCCCAGTCTCTTTGCGATTTCTGACTGATTCAGGTTTTCTTCATAATAAAGCTTGGCGACCTGAATCAACTTTGTAATTTCACTATCCATAGGCAACCCCTTACAATTGTCATAACGTTTGTATAAAACAACTGTACAATAAGCTTTTCTGTTTGTCAAACGAATGATCTTAGTGTCTTTGCAAGGAATTGCTGGATAAAATCCGCGTCTTGTCTTTCAAAGTTTCCTGCAGTCTCTTATTTGTGTATTAACTTATTCATCTTCCTCTTTTACAGACCATGCTTTCCACACATTACCAACAAGCTCTGGTCCGGGCTTCAGCGTTGTTTTTCCTGGTTTCCAGCCAGACGGCGTTGCTTCAGTTCCCTGTGACTTTCTGACCAGCTGGAATGCTTGGATTTGACGAATTGACTCAGCCACATTTCTACCTACTGGTGGTGTTAAGACTTCGTACCCTTGGATAATACCATCAGGATCGATGATGAATCTGCCACGCGTTTCTACGCCGGCTGCCTCGTCATAGATATTATAGAGAGTACCTACTTTACCACCGCCATCCGAAAGCATTGGATAAGGAATTCCACCCTCAACCATTTTTGAAAGCTCATGATCATTCCACATTTTATGTACAAATACACTGTCTACACTTACCGAAAGTACTTCTACATCGAGCGCTTTAATTGCTTCATATTTATCTGCCACGGCAGATACTTCCGTCGCTCAGACAAAGGTGAAATCGCCTGGATAGAAACACAAGAGCACCCACTTGCCTAAAAATTCTGATAATTTAAATGTTGAGAATTCACCCTTGTGGTAGCCTGCAAGTTCAAAATCTGGTGCTTTTTGTCCGACTTTAATCACACTTTTCAACTCCTTCACTTCCATAGACATAGGTTGAACTTCTTCATGTTCAGAAACAGCAATTGTCAGCTCAGGTCTTTGACAACCTGCTTTAAAAGGTTTCGGCATTTCTCAGCCTCCTTTCGAATCTGTGAATGACTCCTTCAGCAATTGAATAGTATCTTTTGTCATAGCCAATCGAAGGCTTCACATTTTCAACGTGTTACACTTCCTATCACTATCAAATAATTCAATATAATAACTACCCGTTATAGATAAAACTAATCAACATATGCCACAAACACTTCTGAGAAATACCAAAAACCACGTTTCTCCCTCATATGCGCAAGTAAAAAACCGGTAATCATATGATTACCGGTTGTAGATTGTCGATAAAGTCGATACGATGGCAAATTGTAGAAAACATTGATTTGCCTAAGTGCACCCTTTTATAAACTATACGCCGCTCAAATCTCCAATGGCATATTGAACAAGGGCCACTGCGGTAAGTCCTGCTGTTTCAGTTCGAAGGATTCTTGGCCCCATTTTTACACTTTTAGCCCCACCCTCTGTCAGTGCAAGAACTTCCTCTTCATCAATACCACCTTCAGGACCTATGACGATTGCAACCTTTTTCGCATTGGCACATGCGCTTAAAACAGGTCCAATGCCCACTGCAGCCTCATTTTCGTAAGGCATGATCACCAGATCAAAATCGTCCATTTCACTTAAAAACTGGCGCATGGACAGGGGTGCGTCGACCCTTGGAATACGACCGCGTTTTGACTGCTTGGAAGCCTCAAAGGCAATTCGATTCCAGCGCTCCACTTTTTTTGCTGCAGACTTGTCCTCTTTCCACTTAACGACCGAGCGCTTCATTTGCAGCGGCACAATCCGCATGACACCCAGTTCTGTGGTTTTTTGTATAATAAGCTCCAGCTTGTCCGCTTTAGGCAAGCCCTGAAAGAGTGTGATTTCCACAGCCGATTCACGTTTGTTCATTTCTGAAGTCAAGACGCTGCATACCACTTCATCGGTGCCGATAACCTTAACCTCACAAATATGCTCCATACCATCTGTATCACACAGCTCAATCTGCTCACCGAGTTCAATGCGGAGTGCCTTTACAGCATGCTTCACATCGTCTTTATCTGTAATCCGTGCTATTTTTTCATCAAGGTTCAAGTTTTCCTTAACTATAAAAAATCTATGCATGTCTACCTCGCTAGGATTGCTGCCCACTCACCGCGTCTTCTCACTTCAACAATTTCAAAGCCCGATGCTTCAAGACCCTCTTTGACAGCGTCAATCTTGTCATCAATAATACCGCTTGAAATAAAGAGACCGCCTGGCTTCATAAAGGTTCTAAGATCCTTTGCAAGCAGGATGATAATGTCTGCAATAATGTTTGCAACAATAATATCCGCTTTTCCAGAAACAACATCCATCAGATTTCCGTGATGAACTGTAAAGTTATCAGACACATTATTTCTTACGGCGTTTTCTTGTGTCGTCATGACAGCTGCTTCATCAAGATCAACAGCGATTACAGACTTTGCCCCTAGCTTAGCCGCTGCAATACCAAGAATACCACTGCCGCAACCGATATCAAATACGTCCATGTCTGCAGTGACATTCTCTTCAAGCATTTCCATGCACATGCTCGTTGTTTCATGTGTACCCGAACCAAAAGCACCACCTGGATCGATTTCAATAATCAGTCTGTCGTCTGTAGCTTCATATTCTTCCCAGCTTGGTTTGATAACCAGTCTGTTTCCTACTTCAAATGGCTTGTAGTGTTTTTTCCATTCGTTGTTCCAGTCTGTGTTTTCAAGCTCTTTAACTTCAACTGTAAGCGGACCGCCATCCAGGCCGAAGCTTTCAATTTGAGAAAGTCTTCCCTTAAGGTGTATCAGCTTGTCTTCGAGATCACTTGCACCTACGTCTGCACCGTCAAAGTAACACTTTACAACAGCGCCGTCGTATTCAAGATGCATTTTCACTTCTTCGATATCAATATAGTCCCAGTCGGACTCTTTGCTATTCGTATAAACCGGATCGTTAGGGTCTTCAATCAGAACGCCCTCTGCGCCAATTTCATAGAGCATGTTACTCACTGCTTCTGAAGCTTCAGAAGTTGTTTTAACTTTTATTTCATACCACATAAGATGCCTCCATCTTCTATTATCAATATCTTTGCAGTGCTGGCTCCAGTCGTGCTTAAAAAGCCAGTAAGCATTATACCATTACCCTTGCCTACTCCACAAGAACTATTCACTAGTCTCGCATTTGCGCGATTATGTCTTCCTTAATATAATAGAAGAAAAACACCCTTTACTTGCTTAGCAAGTCATCAAGTTCCTTGTCCAGTATGTCGAGTTCATCAAGTGCGGGGTCAAGTATGTCCTGTGGCATTTTCTCTTCATCAGAGCTTGAGAGAAATGCTTCAGTCGGTCTGAGTCCCAGTGCTTCAAAAGGATACTCTTCAAAAGCTTCCTCTATATAGCGCTGGAATACTTCCTTTTTCACAATGGGACGCCGTTCATCGGGCTCCCTTTCGGCCCGTCGCTCTAGGTATCTCAAAATGCTCCTGAGCTGGTCTTGAGGATCCTTGAATCGTATGTCCATCATCTGCTCGAGCACGGTAACCATTGGCGTCGGTACTCGAACCATATCGTCAACAATATTCATGATTTCATCTTTAGAAAAATCACACATATTGTCGTAAAAACGCATCCTGCTTTCTTCGCTTTCATATATTTTCTTTTTCCCAAGCATCTTCATACCGCGTTTTCGGTCGTAGGCATCCAGCCAGACATGGGAATGCCATCCAATCATCAGGGCCCAGTCCTCAGGATGTCTGACCACTTCCCTGAATCTTTTTATTATGTTGTCTGCCTGAAACACGCTTCCACTCAAGCAGTGAGAAACGCGAAAGCTTTTCGTATCTCCTGGATACAGGCAGTCTGGCAGTATTGCCCCTACCATCAGCGGATAGGCAGTAAGACCCTTGTATCTTTTAGACAACTCTATAGCAAACATCATATGCAGTGGTAAAGCCGGCATAAGCTCCCTCTCTTTTCATACGCATCATAATTAATTCCATGACCGAATCAAACTACGGTCTCATTCATTTTACCACTTGAAAGGATAGTCTAAAAGCCTTTGACCCCGTAAAGAAAATTTGTTTACATTTTTTTGATTGCTTTAAATGAGTTATAAGTGTATGATTAGTAGGTTGAGTTTCTAACTCCGAAAATTAAAACGAAATGATACGAGCACGTTCGTATATGTATTTATAGAAAGGATTTTTTATGTCACAGCACAAAGAGATTATGAACATCGCTGTAATTGCCCACGTTGACGCAGGTAAATCAACACTTGTAGATGCACTTTTATCACAAAGCGGTGTTTTTAGAGAAAACGAAGAAGTTGTAGACTGCGTTATGGACAGCAATGATCTTGAACGAGAGCGCGGAATTACAATTTACGCTAAAAACTGCGCAATTGAACACAATGGCCTTAAAATCAATATTGTTGATACACCTGGCCATGCCGACTTCTCTTCAGAAGTTGAACGTATTATCCGTACAGTTGACTGTGCAATTCTGCTGGTTGACTCAAGTGAAGGACCGATGCCTCAAACGCGATTCGTTCTTCAAAAAGCCCTTGAGCAAGGTCTGAAGCCAATTCTTATGATCAATAAGATTGACAAGAAAGACCAGCGTGCGGAAGAAGTTGTCGATATGACATTCGACCTTTTCGCTGACCTTAACGCTACAGACGAGCAACTTGAGTTCCCAATTCTATACGGAATTGCTAAAGAAGGCATTGCCAAGCGCGAAATGGATGATGAGAGCACAAATCTTGATCCACTCTTCGACCTTCTTAGAGAGCATGTTGATGTGTATCCAAATCAGGATGATGAGCCTCTGCAGGTACAGATTTCATCCCTTGACTACGATGATTATATCGGTCGACTCGGTATTGGCCGCGTTACACGCGGTACTGTTAAAAAAGGCCAGTCTGTATCCATTGCTAGACGTGATGGTTCAGTTACTAGAGGTAAAATTGGACAAGTCTTCATTAATGAAGGTCTTAAGCGTTTTGAAACAGACGCAGCTGGAAGTGGCGAAATCGTCGTACTTTCCGGTATTTCAGATATTATGATTGGTGAGACAATCTGTCTTCCTGATCAAGTTGAAGCACTTCCAATGATTGATATTGAAGAGCCTACGCTTTCTATGAACTTCCTTGTCAACGATTCTCCTTTCTGCGGCAAGAGCGGTAAGTTCCTAACAAGCCGTCACCTGAACGCACGACTGGAAAAAGAACTGGAAGTTAACGTTGGTCTTCGCGTTGAAGAGCTTCCTGGAAAAGATGGCTTCAAGGTTTCAGGCCGTGGTGAACTCCACCTTTCTGTCCTGCTTGAGAACATGCGTCGTGAAGGATACGAGCTTTCAGTTTCAAAGCCGGAAGTACTTCTAAAAACAATTGACGGTGTGACAAATGAGCCGATAGAAACAGTGATTACAACTGTACCGGACGCATTTTCAGGCACTGTTATTGCCAAGCTTAACGAACGTAAGGGTGCTATGGTAGCTATGGAACCTGAAAACGGCTACACTAAAATCACTTTCCAGGTGCCAACACGTGGCCTTCTGGGTTACAGAAGCGAATTCATCAATGATACCCGCGGTGAAGGTACAATCGTAAGATCATTCTACGCCTACGAGCCATACAAGGGTGAAATCGCTGGAAGAAGCAACGGTGTTCTTATTTCACAGCAGGGCGGTACAACAATGGCTTACTCACTATTTAACCTGAGTGAAAGAGCCCAAATGTTCGTTGGTCCTTCTGTCGATGTTTACGAGGGCATGATTGTTGCTATGAACAGCCGTAAGGACGACATGGTTGTTAACCCTTGTAAGAACAAGAAGCTTACAAACGTGCGTGCATCTGGTTCCGATGAAGCCCTAAAGCTGATTCAGCCTCGTGTATTTACGCTTGAAGAAGCGCTTGAGTTTATTGAGCATGATGAACTTGTTGAAATCACGCCAGACTCAATCCGCCTAAGAAAGAAAATCCTGAACGCACAGGACCGTATGCGTGCGAACAAGAAAATCAGCCAGTAGAAACTGCTGCATGAAACGTATAGATTCGATGTTTCTCAAAGCTGAAAAATAATCATAAAGAACCCCCAGTGGATCACATCCGCTGGGGGTTAATTGTTTTATAGGTTATTCCTGATATTGACTTAGCTCCACTCTAGAATGACTTTTCCAGACTGTCCACTCTTCATGATTTCAAAGCCCTTTTCAAATTCAGTATAATGCATCCTATGTGTAATCACTTCAGAAACATCCAGGCCAGACTGAAGCATGGCAGTCATCTTGTACCATGTTTCGAACATTTCACGACCATAGATGCCCTTGATGAAAAGACCATTAAATACGACTTTATTCCAGTCAACTGGTGTATCTGGACCTTGGATGCCAAGCATGGCGATTTTTCCGCCGTGGAACATATTGTCTACCATATCCTTGAAAGCAGTCGCATTGCCTGACATTTCAAGACCGACATCAAAGCCTTCTTTCATTCCCAGGTCAGCCATAACATCTGTCAGCTTTTCCTTCATTGGGTTTACAACGCGGTCAGCGCCCATTTTCAGTGCAAGACCAAGTCTGTAATCGTTGACATCTGTAACAACAATGTGACGTGCACCTGCGTGTCTCGCAATTGCAGCAGCCATGATACCAATTGGGCCAGCACCAGTAATCAGAACATCTTCACCGAGAAGATCATATGAAAGCGCAGTATGAACTGCATTTCCAAGTGGGTCCATTATACTGAGCACATCTTCAGGAATTTCCCGATCGCATAGCCATACATTCTGCATTGGAATCGCAGCGTACTCAGCAAAGATACCTGTTCTGTTCACGCCGATACCCATTGTATTCTTGCAAAGGTGTCTTCTACCCGCAAGACAGTTACGGCAATGACCGCATACAACATGGCCTTCACCTGAAACCAGGTCTCCAACCTTGTAATCCTTAACACCGCTTCCGATCTCAACGATTTCGCCTACGAACTCATGACCAATTGTCATAGGAACAGGAATTGTCGCCTGTGACCATTCATCCCAGTTGTAGATGTGTACATCTGTACCGCAGATTGCAGTCTTCTTCATTTTTATAAGTACATCTTGCTCGCCGATTTCTGGCATGTCTACTTCTTCAAGCCATAGACCCGGCTTCGCATATTTTTTAACTAAAGCTTTCATTTTTTTTGGCATAACGCACCTCCTAGTGGTATGATACCATATATTGTGCAATTGGTCATTATATTATACACGAAACGTTTTCACTATTTTATTAAATCTTTGTCTTATATCACACACAAAAAACAGTCTCCTCCCACGAGAGACTGTAATTGGAATTGTTAGGCATATTATCACCCTGTATATTACATGCTTTTATAAGGACAATTTGAAGAGTGGGCAATCATACACCTTTTTAAACCCGCTTTGCTCAGGTGCTCGAATGCTCTTGTCAAAGGCAAGCTCCAAACAGACGCTATTGCGCTTATGGAGGGTCGACTTTTTCACTTCAAGGGTTTCAAAAATACTGTCCATTTGACTTTCAAGGTCTGAAGCCTTCAAATTCTTGGGATACTCAAACACAGCCTGCATGTTCACACGCTTATTGACATGTGCAAGAATTGTATCCAGTTCCTTATCCCACTTCGTGTCTGCGCCATATAGGGCCACGCCACTCAAATCTTTCTTCTTCATTCTTGGAATAAGTATGTACTTCAAGTAAGACATCAATGCGCTGTTGAAGGTCTCACAGCCTGAATCTCCAATAAAGAAAAGACTTTGCTCAGATTCTGACCAGATCATAGCGGTTTGCGGCATCATCACATTATCGACAAACACCCAACCTGGACGACGCCCGAATACAACCTCCTGTACCCACTCATCCACTCTTTCTCCACTCAATAGGTATCCAATTGTGCTGAACTGCGATCTGCTGAGTTCATAAATCATGCTAACCACCTCCATCTCATAATAGTTGATACGTTTATTGACATACTGTCAATCTGTAATCAATCTCATATACTCCGCATACGATACACCATATGCCTGCTCCCAGTAGACATCAAACATGCCGCTGTGCTTCAGAGCTGTAAAATATTTGGTCAAAATCGATGCCAGAATATCATCTTCTTTCTTCACCGCCCAACCGATAAACGCTGACTCAGATGACTGAATGGATATTTCAAGATCCTCAAAATCCTGAAGCACCAAAAAAGCAATATCACTATCGACAATGGCAAAATCAGCGCCGCCACGACTCACGACATCATAGCTTTCCATATCGGAATAGGTCGGCACGATTTCAACATGAATATCATATCTATCGGTAATATCATTTAGGACAGTTTCATATGCCGTGTCCTTGTTGATAGCTGCCGTCAGGCCATCCAAATCATCCAGTTTCCTTATGCCTGCACCAACGCGCTGGACAATCACCGTACTGACTGGAACGACCTCAATTTGGTTGAGAATCTGTTTTCGCCACGCCATATGTGTAAAATTGTCAGCATAAATATCCACTTCATTGAAAAGATCAGGTACATAGAAATAGCTTGTGTCAAACTTAATTTCAGGCGGTGTAGCACCGTCCTTCCAAAAGTATTTGGTGAACTGGTCGACTACTGTAACTTTCAGATCAACGCCAATGACTTTTGCAAGTTCATCTGCAAGCACATAATTGAAGCCAATCTGGTCTTCACCATCAGTCATGTAACCAACGACATTGGGCTGCATGGCAACCCGGAGTTCACCGCGGGACCTTATCTGATCGATGACTTCCCGCTCCTCGGCTGATAGATTCATGGCCTCCAAAATACTGGCATCCTTCAATATCAAGGTGTAGTACTCATAGAAGCTAATATCATAATCGCTCATCCACAGGTCATTGATCATCCCTTCTTCAATGAGTACATCCATATACTTCTCAAGGATTGATTTTAGGGTATCTGAATCTCTTGAAACCGCCCAGCCAACATACTTGACCTCCGTTACAGGAATGCCGAGCTCAATGTTGTCGAACTTCTTCATTTCAAGAAAGGCCCTGTTACTGTCCATAATCGTCAGATCTGCTTCACCTTGATTTACCGCCTCCACCGCATTGAGAATTGTATCGGTATATACATATTCCATGTCTAAACCGTATTTTTCCTCAAGGGCAATTAAGGTGGACATGTAGGAAGAAACTGCCTGAACCGCCACACGCTTGCCATCCAGATCATACACACTTTCTATATCAAGACCCGGTATATGGATTACCAGTTCGCGAATAGGTGTAAATCCAATGAAATCCATGAGTTTTTCACGCCAGGGAAGCTGCGTGAGCGTGTCTACATAAACATCCACTTCACTGAAAAGATCCGGCTTATAGGACAGGTATGGGTCTGAGCGGACCGCTTCGTTGAACTTACCGTCTTTTCTGAAAAAAGCCTCTATGTTATCGACAACATGAACTTCAAGATCAATGCCCACTGCATCGGTAAAATTCTTTATGGTATTGTAGTTAAAGCCCTTCTTCTCTCCATTTTCTTCTTTAAAGACAGTCTCCACCTGTCTGGATGCAACACGGAGCACACCACGCACCTTAAGTGCATCGAGATAGGCCTCTTCAGATTCTGTCAGGTGCATCTTGTCTATGACATCCACATGACTCTCTATTTCGGTCAGTTCCTGTATAGGCGCCTCGGTATCCTGAGCAGGTTCCACGCGCGTGCAGCCCTGCAGGGTCAGCATCAAAACGAATATGAATAAAAAGATTTTCTTCATAATCACTCATCCTTTACAATCGTCGGGAAAATCATTGTTATGCGCATACCTTCATTCATTCGACTCATTGCTGATAATTTACCCTTGAGTATTCCCGTCACAAGATTATAGACAATATTCAAACCCAGACCACTGGAGCCTTTCCCAAGCTTGCTCGTAAAAAAGGGTTCAAATATTCGATGCACTTTATTTTCATCCATCCCAAGTCCATCATCTTCATAGACCAGGGTCACACGGCTGCCTTCCTGCTTGACGTAAATCTTGATTCGGCCTTCCTGCTTGTCTTGAAAACCATGCTCTACGGAGTTCATGATGAAATGTGTGAGAACCTGAGTGATCACGCCCGGATAGCTATACATTTCAATTGGTTTTTCATAGTCAAGCGATACCGTATGCTTACCCTTTCTAAGAAGCACATTCATATTTTGAAGCAGTCCTTCAATGCTGTGAATCAGTTCAAATTCTTTCTTGTGTTCACGCGACTGGTCAACTGCGAGTAATTTGAAACTATTAACCATAGAAGACGCATTGCCCAGATTATCCAGAATGAGCTCTGCGGAATGCTTGATACTTTCTAGCTCTGATACAAAATCCGTCTTCTTGAGTTTTCCACTATGATAGAGATCAAGCAAGCTGTCCGTCTGCATTGAAATATAGGATGCTGTCGTTATGCCAATTCCAATTGGCGTATTCAGCTCATGTGATATGCCTGCGACCAGCGAACCGAGCGCGGCAATTTTGCGAGACTCTACCAGGTCGTCCTGGAGGGCACGCATTTGAATGATTGATAGCTCAAGCTCATCATTGGTTTCCATCAGTTCCCTTGTACGCTCTTCCACACGGCTTTCCAGCTCGACGTTCACAATTTTCAGTTCTTCGGTCATATCATTGAGACTGTCAAAGCTCTGCTGAATTCTGCCCGTCATTGTATTAAAGGCGTCGGCAAGGTCTTTGAACTCGTCATTTGTGTTGATGTCAACCTTATTCATATAGTGTCCATCACTGATGGATTTTACACCCTTCATGAGACTGTCAATCGGTGCCGTGAGCCTTGAGGTTACCACGTACAAAAAGAGTCCGATTATAACGACCAGTCCCGCCACAATAAAGAGCATTTGTGAAATCGCATGGTTGATCGGCTGATAAATGATGTTCTCATCCATATAGACAAGCACCAGCCAGTCCCATGGCTCAAAATACTGATAGAACACAACGTACTCTTTTCCTCCAGATGCAACCGTCTTCTCTATAGCCATACCTTCGGCACGCTGCTCCAAAATATCATCTGAAAGGTCCATATAAAAATCGCGATTAAAAACCTCAGTTTCATTGACAACTTCCAAAGTATTTTTATCAAATATTTGGATGACGCCATTCTCAAGACTCAGGTCTAGAATGAAGTTACGTGCGTGGCTCTGGGCATTCTTTTCATAAAACCGTGTATTGGCTGCACCCAATCTTTCAATCACAGAATTCTCCTGTTCAAGATGGTTCATAATGATTTCCAGATTTCGGTGCAGACTGTCTGCATAAAGTCCACGTATGCTTGACGAAGTGTTGTCAATAAAAATATAGGCTGTCGCCAGTACTGGTAGTATGATTAATGGTATAATAAAAAGCTGCAATTTTAGTTTTACTCTCATAAGCCTCACCATAACAATTATTGTGTATTTTCTTACTATTTACCCTTTTTACATTTTGTGCAATCGCTATTATTTTCAAAATAGCGCTTTTCAAAGAAAGGATTTATACTTTTTACTATTTTTTGATATACTTATTTCAGATTTATTGGAGGTTTTTATGAGCAAAAAAAGCAGACTCTTTATCGGCGTCATGCTGATCGCCCTGTTTTCACAGCTGTACCTCGATTTGCTGTTTGATGATTTCAGAGTCAGCTGCGGCGTTATTGCGATTGCAATTTTCATACATACCAATCAGGATATCAATACCATTACAGTTGGCATTACTTCTGCAGCATCGACATTTTTATGGCGTGTCATCGTTCTGACCGTCTTTGGTCTATACGACCAGGCCATTGTCGTCAGTTACATACCGGAAATGTTCTTTTATGTTGGCTATGGTATCTTCATGCATTTCACCTCACAAAAGCATTCCATATACACCTTTGACCTCTTTGCGATTTTGGCCGTGGTCTGCGACTTCACCATGAACCTGCTTGAGGTCGTTGTCAGAGTTGCCTGGTTCAACCAGCATTTTTTCAGTGACATACTGACAACCCTGCTCTTTGTTGCTGTTATCCGATCCGCTATTGTCCTCATAATTCTAATCATGCTGCGCTACCAGAAAATCCTCCTGCTTAAGGAAGAACATGACATCCGATATAAACGACTGCTCTGGCTGAACTCCTTTCTCAGGACTGAAATCTTCTGGATGGAGAACAACATGGAGCGCATTGAGCAGATTATGACACAGGCCTACAAGCATTTTGAAGATATTCGAGACAACAAGAACCAGAGCACCTGGTCTACTGAGGCTCTAAACCTCGCAGGTTCCGTACACGAGATCAAAAAGGAATACGAGCTCGTAATCAGAGGTGTGCATGATCTGATGGAAAACAAGTACCAGAATCAGACCATGACCTTCTACTCTGTACTCTCCATTCTTGAAGAGCAGATGCGGGCTGAAACTGCCGACCGTTCCGAAGACATCCGCCTGTCCGTACACGGAGGCTCCGATTTTGAAACAATCAACCATTTCCAGCTTATGTCCATTTTTCGAAATCTGATTGTCAATTCATGCGATGCGGCAAAGGGTGTCACAACACCTGTGACCATAAAGCTTACTCACTGGGTTGAAGGCGAATTTCACAAATTCCAGGTCACAGACAACGGACCAGGGATTTCTCCAGAAAATCTGCCCTTCATCAGCACACCAGGATTTTCAACCAAAATTGACTATCAAACCGGTTTCATTAACCGCGGACTGGGTCTGACCATTGTCTACAGACTTATCGAAGACGTTCTCTGCGGCAGCATCACTGTCACGTCTCTTCCCAACACCGCTACAACCTTTGACATTGTCATTCCAAAGGTTCATATTGAAGTTCAGCACTAATATAAATTACATTTATTCAGGAGAATATACATGCGATTCTATATTGTAGAAGATGACCCCAATATCGTACTGATATTAAAGAAAATCATATCGGACCAGAGCCTCGGAACGGTAATTGGAGAAGCCTATGATGGCCTCTCTGCGCTCGATGAGATTCGTTCACTGAATCCGGACATTGTTCTTGTAGACCTATTTGTACCCCGACTTGATGGCATTTCAATCGTACAGAAGCTCGACGATACCATTGCTTCAATCATGATTTCACAGGTTTCAGCCAAGGACATGATTGGAAGAGCCTATGAATCTGGCGTTGAGTTTTTTATTCAAAAGCCCATCAATGCCATCGAGGTCATATCGGTCATTCGAAATGTCACAAAGGGCATTGAAGCAGAGCGAAAACTCAGCCAGATCAAGTCCATGTTTGCCCATGACCTGCTCATGGAAAACGGCGACCCTGAAGGACCTTCAGAAATTGGTGCCGGTGACAAATCAGGCAACAAGGACCGTGTCACAGAAGTTCTAAGTGCAACGGGTATACTTGGTGAAAGCGGTGCAGATGCTATCTACAAATCTGTAAGATACCTGATGGACCATCCTAATGCCCTCAATGAGATGTCCCTAAAGAATTTTTTCAACCGTTTCAGCAACCAGCCAAAGTCCTTTGAACAGAAAATCCGACGAACAGCTGCGGTTGCCATGAACAACCTTGCCCATATGGGCCTCGACGATTATTCAAATCTTGTTTTTCAGGATTATGCCCATGTCCTTTTTGCCTTTCGTGAAGTGCGAATTGAAATGGATGGCATAAAAGCACAAAATGGCAGTCATGGTTCTATTAATATAAGGAAGTTCCTGGAAGGTTTGTCGCACATTTGCAGTTCAGAAACATTTGATTACTAAAAATTCTGACTTTTTGAGAAAAACATGTCACAATTTGAAACCGTTTGAAACACCCCCTTTATAATAATCTGGAGCATTGCGACAGATAAAGGGGGTTTTATTGTGGACGCAGTTAATGCACTCATTAGCAGTATCAATGGGTTTGTATGGGGAAGCTTCATGGCTGTATTTCTTGCTGCCACTGGACTTGTTCTCACCTACGGTACGCGGTGCATTCAGTTTCGAAAGCTTGCTTATGCTTTCAGACTCCTCTTTTCACGCAAGAATTTTGGTCAAGGGGATATTACGCCCTTTCAAGCACTTATGACCTCGCTTTCAGCAACCATAGGTACTGGAAATATTGCTGGCGTTGCTGGCGCAATAGCTGCTGGGGGTCCTGGCGCAGTGTTCTGGATGTGGCTAACTGCCGCACTGGGCGGTGCTACCAAATACTCTGAAGCACTTCTTGCAATTAAGTACCGGACAACCAATAAACGTGGTGAAATGTCCGGTGGCCCCATGTATTACATAAAGCTTGGAATGACGGAGCGCTATGGTGGGAATTGGGGATGGCTTGGCTGGATTTTTGCTTTTTTCGGTACCATTGCCGCACTTGGTATTGGCAATATGGTACAGGCAAATTCGGTAGCCCAATCCATAGAGATATCACTTGGTGTATCCCCCATCATCACTGGAACGATTATTGCGTTTGCAACTGCCCTTGTCATCATAGGCGGTATTCAATCGATTGGAAAAGTAACTGAGAAGATCGTGCCTGCTATGGCACTGATTTATGTCATTGGTTCTTTGATCATACTCATGAAGCATTTTTATGATGTTCCAACAGCATTCAACATGATTTTTGCCAATGCATTTACAGCGAAGGCTGTTGGCGGCGGTGTATTTGGAACTGTCATCCGTTACGGTGTTGCCAGAGGTGTCTTTTCAAATGAAGCAGGACTCGGTTCTGCACCTATTGCCCACGCCGCATCTAAAAATGAAAATCCGGTTCTTCAGGGCATTATTGGTTCTCTGGGTTCCTTTATTGATACGCTTGTTGTCTGTACCATGACAGCACTTGTCATACTGGTTTCCGGCCTTGTCGCACTTGATCCGGTTTCAGGTGAAATGCAGATATCAAGTGGACTGAGCGGTGCTGCTCTGACCACTTCGGCATTTGAAATTGCTCTGCCCGGTATTGGTGGCCTCATCGTTTCATTCGGACTTGTATTTTTCGCATTTTCTACAATTCTAGGCTGGTACTATTATGGCTCAAAATGCCTCGAGTACATTGCCGGTATTGAAGCACTCAACGCCTACAAAGCGCTCTGGCTTGGCCTCGTTTTCTTTGGCGCTGTATATAAGGTCAACTTTGTATGGAACCTGTCAGACACCTTCAATGGCCTGATGGCTGTTCCAAACCTCATTGCACTGCTGGCCCTGAGCCCTGTCATATTCTCCATTACAGATCAGTACGACAGGGACAAACCTTTGAAAAAGGTTTCATAAGATAGATATACCTGCATGCCATATTTATTATTAGCAGGTCTAAATAAAAGTAAAACTCCAAAACAAGTGAAAGTAAAAGGGCCGCTTCCTCTAGAAGCCGCCCTTTTACTTATTTTGACCCAAAGAATATGGAACAAATCACGGTTGGTTTTTAAACCTGTGCCGGATTATGCCCTATCTGCCCTTTTTTATTTGCTGAATCTTATATTTCTCAACAAGCACTTCGGTGAGACTCTTGCCCTCTTCATTCTTGAGCGCTTCCTTAATTCTAATAAGCTGACCGTCATAATTGAGGAAATTGGCCTTTCGAGTGATGATTCCCGCTGTCCCGTAAGCAACATCATAGGTCTGTATTTCCTTGATTTTCGCAATGGTAAGGATATCTGAGTGGTGACGTCGTTTGACTTCAATCTGACTGCCCACAAGCAGATACTCCGTACCTTCAAATATGCAATAGCCTGAAAAGACCAGCAGACATACAGCCACTGCTCCAAGTTCCAGCACCATGCTAAAGCCACTTATAATATTTATAACACTCAGCAGCATGATCGCCGCTATCAGATTCACTGCACACGATTTCTTTTGTCTTTCAAAATGCATAACAACGTACCCCCATTATTAGAATATTGCCTTGTGATTGTTCTATCTCTCTATTTCTCCAATATACTGTTTTACATTCCCTCTATATTTATAGCATATTTTTGGCAAAACGCCCACTGTCTGTTATAAGACCTTTGAATTTTCTCAACTTGAAGGGGTATAAATATCATAAGAGAAGTGGAGGGATTTCTATGACCGACAAAAAGAAAAATGAACTGACCGACGAAGAACGTAAAGCGCTCGCAGAACAGTTCTGGAAAACCATCGACTCAAAGCTTCGCAAAGAGGAAAAACGGACTTGGATGATTCGTGATCTTGACCATCTCCATAGATATGACGACTAATCTGCTGAACGTACCCTTTAGCTTCAAAAATGCATAAAACTTAGAGAGACTCCAGAAATTTTCTGGAGTCTCAGTTTGTTGACAAGATGACAGACTACGGCGCAGTGTCGTAACCGCTCTTATGCGATTTTACTTTGCTTGCACATCGATTTAAGAACGGATAGCACACCGTCTACACTCTTGGCAGCTTCACTCGGCAGTTTGTTGAACAGATTGTCTGAAGCGCTTAAATAGGACATGCGTTTTTCAAAAGCACCCATGACAGATTCAGTGTAGCGCACAGAGCTCCAGTCGGGTTCATATCCTGGAATGTTGATTGTTTGCACGTTCTGAAGCGGCCCCCATGGCACATACTTCCCATCCGCTTCCACAATGGTCTCAAGGCATTCAAGGGTTACTTCCTTTGTGATTTTCTTGGACCCGAAGTGTCCAGTATTCAAGATATAGCATTGAATGCCATTGTCTCTGAACATTTTCAGAAACTTGTTGAAGTCCTCTTCAAGCGGATAGGTTCTGAACGGATTTGCATATGGCTCAATGACAAGTGTATCCATTTGCGCATTATCCACAATGCGTTCAGCTGTCGAACGTTTCGTAGCAAGGGTTGCACCCATGGTTGCCGCGAGTACGGGATCATCGATTTTAAGTACTGGTGGCATTGCCGGGTCCTTCATAAGCCAAATGATGGCATCCATTTTTTCTTCAATGAAATCAACGCGATTGTCCGCCCAGAACTTCGATTTGATTGCGCGTCCATTACCATTGCGGATGTCTTCTGTCAACAGGACACACTTTCCATTTTCGTCTCGTGTCGCACCGCAGTTCTGTGCTGAGATAAGAAACTTGTTGTCCGGACATCCAGCCGGATAATCCTGAGTCTTGTCGAAGTAGGCCGGTTCAAGCGCAACGGATGTACCATCCTCATGGGAAACAAGAAATGCGTCGTCGTGCAATATCTCAATATCGTACTTGCCGTCATGCTTGTAATGTGTCAGTGTTGATTTTCCTGAACCCGATAGACCAAACACACTTGCAACAAATGTCTTTCCAGAGTCCAGCGTGTATTTCTTCAGACCGCCATGACAGGGAACATAGCCGTTTCTGCTTCCAATGCTCCAACCCAGTGTCAGCGTTCCCTTCTTATGCTCTCCAAAATATTTCATTCCCAGCAGCGCCGCGCAGTTATGGTCCGAATCAAAAAGCGTCATGCCCAGAGGGTGGTCGGAACAGACCCAGTCAGGGTCTGAGAAAATGAATATTTCGCTCTCGCCTTCAATGACTTTTGACGTCTTATACATAGCATCGTATTCGGCGCTTGTTGCCTGAAAGTTCATCATCCAGTTGTACAGAATATTCTCATGCCCTTCTGGAATCAATAGATTGGCCTTGACCATAAAATCACTGTGAAGACCCACATAAACCTGTGCATGGTATAATTTCTTGCCTCTGCTGGCATATACGGCGTCCCTGAGTAGTCCTGAGTAGGTATCCTGGGTAATGCCCGAATCGCCAACTATTTTTCGTGCAGCCGCACACCTGCCCGTTACCTCACCATCGTTGAAAAGGAGTACCTTTGCGTCATCTTCAAGGCCAAGCGCGCCCGCATTGTAAACATCCATGTCTGTCACGACTGTGCCTGGCGACATTTTTGCCAGCTGATAGGCTTCCTGTACTGATTTTATTTGAATGACATTATTGCCATAAAATGCTGTTTCGATTGTTGAGCGAATACGTGAAATCATCCCTGTGTTTTGAGTTGTCATGGATTCAACCTCCTTGTTTAATGTGCACTATATATCTTTATAACCTGCACTATACATGTGCAAATCTCTATAAAACTTATTTCACGCACATTATACCCGGAAGATTCTCCCTTATCAACAGGTTTTGAAACAAACAGTGTATCCTAAACAAAAAGGGGCAATCGGTTAATATTCCTGGATAGGAAAACGTTTTTCCGATAATTTTCTTAAGCATTTTCAATATAGTGTACACTATAAAACGCACCTGGCCATCCAGATTCCGATTGCCAAGTGCGTCTGTTTTATTGCCTATTAACCTATGAGTGCCACCATCAAATCATTGACATTTGTTCCAGTTGGTCCAGTCATGATCAGGTCACCACTCGCATATAGTGCTCTGTAAGAATCATTGTTGCCCAGGGCCGCTTCAGCATTAAGCCCTTCGGATGACATGATTTCAACTGACGAACCATCTACAATGCCACCCGCTGCATCTGTAGGTCCATCGGTTCCGTCAGATCCTACAGCAAAAATTGTCACGTTTTCAAGACCTTGAATGCCAATGGCTGCGGAAAGTGCCAACTCCTGCGCGCGGCCGCCTTTTCCATTTCCAACAAGCTTAACCACCGTCTCACCGCCAAAGATAATCGCCGACGGCCTTCTGTGATGCCATGACTGGTCGCCCTCTTCAGCATACTCATGCGCAATAGATGCGAGCATTCGTCCAGCTTCCTTGGCTTCACAGTCCAGTCCGGTCGTCATAATGAGCGGGTGATAGCCAAGATTTTGCGCTTCCCTAGCCGCAGCTCTGCACATGTCTTTCACAGAGCCAGCCAAATAGGACTTCACGCGCTTTGTCTCTTTCGGTGTTTCATGCGTCAGTGCCTTAAGCACATGCTCGCCCGCATAAATACTATATTTCTCAATAATATCCAGCGCCATTTGAGCGGTTGTGTCATCTGCATGCACGGGTCCTGAGGCAATGCTGTCAAACCGACTGCCTAAAACATCCGACAGGGCGATCGCCAAGATTTGTGCCCCACCGCAGTGCTGGGCAAACCTGCCGCCTTTGATATCGGATAAATGCTTTCTTATGGTATTGATTTCAACAATATTGGCACCCGATGCCAAAAGCTGGTCTGTCACGATTGTAATATCCTGTATGCTTACGCCTTCAGCAGGCTTTTCAAATACCGCTGATCCTCCGCCCGATATGAGCAGTATGACCATATCAGATTCACCCAGTCCAGACACAAGCTCAACAGCACGCATTCCACCCAGTACGGAGTTCCCGTCTGGAATTGGGTGTCCAGCCTCAATAATTTCGAACTTATCCATTTTTTCAGGTGCATGTCCATACTTTGTTACAACAAGCCCCTTATCAACACGGTCGCCAAGAACAGCCTGCGCTTTTTCGGCCATCTTGTAAGCCGCTTTTCCAATGGCTATGACTACAAGTTGCCCAGTACACGCCCCAATATCACTCATACTATCATTCAAGGCACGTTCAACTGAGACATCCGGCATAACGCTGCCGATGGATTTCTCAATAATCTGAAACGCGTCTTCTCTTAAATCACCCATTTGTCCTCCTGAATTCTATCTATCATTTATGCTTCAATCCCTGTCATCAATATCCAGGTAACCATATTTCTTTAAGACTGCCAGTGCGTCCAGTGTGAAAATTGGCGTCCACCATGGCAGGTCCTCATATGGGTTGCTCAAATGACCCTCAGTGGTTAGACCATCTACCACACGCCAGGCTTCAGCCTCCACAACCTTATGCGGCATACGTTCGATGGCGTAGTGCCAATATCTGCTGAAGAGCGGATAATGTGCCATGTTGTCCTTTAAGAGCTGTTCCATCTGTGCGTCAAAATGCGTCAGCACTTCATCGCGCTTCTCAAAATCATGATGGTAGAGCGCGTATAAGTAAAGTGGATAGTCATATATTTTAACGATTTCAGGCAGCTCTACGGTGAGCGCAAACTGTCTGACACGTTCTTCGTCCAATATGGATTCCACACCCAG
Source organism: uncultured Acidaminobacter sp. (assembly GCA_963678925.1). Classification (GTDB taxonomy): domain Bacteria; phylum Bacillota; class Clostridia; order Peptostreptococcales; family Acidaminobacteraceae. Next base: position 230,083 of record OY787533.1, read on the forward strand.
CTTCTTTAAAAGTCCTGAAATACTGAGTATGCGCTTGTCGTCCGGCTCTTCCCACCAAATCTGATGCGGATACGCCTTGATGTCCTTTTCCGGATGGGAAATCCAGCCGTTCTGATTCAGGGCCCGATTTGCCCAGTGCGCCACTTCACGTACAATTGTTCCATCATGTACATCCGCGATGTCGATAAGACAGAGTGCCGTCTCCGCGGAAATCGCATTACTCACTGGCGTTCTCAGATCAGGCTCTATGCCATTTCCAAAACCACCATCCACATTCATATAGGCTCTTAATGCAAGAAGAAAATCCTCTGTCGTTCCATTGCCGAAGACTAGCTCAAACATGCGCCGTTCGAGTAGTCGCGCTTCCAAATACAAATATTTTTCCACATTCTTTAATGCATGCATATCAATTTTCATCAGGAACACCTCCACTGGTATCTTGTTAAGGCATTTTGTAACAACACTATTTTATCATAGGTAATGTCGGCAAACCATGGTCTTCTATTTCCTTGTTCATCGGAAATACTGAGCAATTTTCAATTGCTGAGCTTGTTGACAAAGTCAACAAAATCCAGGCTGTTGACACGCCATATAGGTTTTCATAAAAAAAGACTCAGTGATCATAGCCACTGAGTCTCCTATTTAATCTGGTTCTAAAATAAAAGTTGGGGTGGATAATTAATCCACCCCATTACTGTATCAAAAAATAGAAGTGCACTTATAGACAAAACTCTTTAGAATGTTAGTTGTCTAGACAAACATATAGAAAGGAGCAAGTTATAAGTGCACAATTATTCTATCAGCAAGTTGCTCGGTTTGGAAGGGGTTCATGCGAAAAGTGTTACTCATAGCGACACCACTATTAAGATTTATCTTTCATCAAGTAAGAAATCCGTTAGATGTCCTAAGTGTGATTCTATGACTTCAAAGGTTCACGACTATAGGAATCAAACCCTGAAAGATCTTCCAATCAGCGGAAAACACACCCTACTTATTCTTAGAAAACGCCGCTATGCATGTTCCTGTGGCAAAAGATTCTATGAATCATACAGCTTTCTGCCGAAGTATCAAAGAAAATCGAATAGACTTAATGCAATGATCTGTAATCAAATGGCTAAATCTGTTCCAGTAACGACTATCGCAAAGGATTTGGGACTTTCTCCAGCAACCGTTACTAGAATATTTGACCTGGTAAGCTATCCTAAAATCACAAAGATGCCTACAGCCTTATCCATTGATGAGTTTAAAGGAAATGCTGCAACAGGAAAATATCAGTGCATTCTTGTTGATGCTCAGAAAAAGTGTATCTTAGATATACTACCCGATCGAAAGCTTGAACATCTTCAGAGCTACTTCAGATCTATTCCGCTCTTTGAAAGGCAAAAGGTCAAATACTTCATCTGTGATATGTGGAAGCAGTACGCCCAAATCGCACGTGATTTCTTCCCAAATGCAAAGATTATCACTGACAAATATCATTTCATAAGACAAGTCACTTGGGCCATTGAAAATGTCCGTAAACGCGCTCAAAAGACTATGATTCCTTCTGTCAGAAGATACTTCAAACGTAGCAGATCACTTATACTCAGGCGCAACTACAAGCTCTCTAACTCTGAAAAGGAACACCTTGAGAATATGCTACTTTATCATGACGACCTTAGAACTGCTTACTTCTTGAAAGAAAAGTTCTACGAAATTTGTCAGATGAACAAATATGCTTTACAGCGAAATGCTTATGCTAACTGGATTAAATTTGCTGAATCAACGTGTATTCCTGAATTCAAAAGCTGTATCACTGCTTTTAGAAACTGGCACAAAGAGATACTCAACGCTTTTAAATACGGATACACTAATGGACCTACCGAAGGATTTAACAATAAGATCAAAGTTTTAAAACGCGTCTCTTATGGTATCAAGAACTTCGAGCGATTCAGGAATCGCATCTTACATATCTGTAATCACTAACTCAACTTAACCAGTAAACCGATGACACCATTGGCTTATTAATTGACCCTAAAACTAACATGAGCTACTCTGCACTTTATTTTTACTTCTAAAAACAGTAATGGAGCGCGATCTGTTAAGATCGCACCCCAACTATTGACTTTGAACCTTTAATCTACGCTAAAGGCGTCTTTCATCTTGCCGAAAAAACCCTTATCTTCTTTCTTGTCATGCGCTGCGTAATCCGGTTTAATCTCCGGCTCTACCTCAGCCTTATATCCGTCTTCACCCATGGCTTGTGCAAAAGCCTTGAGTGCGGATTTTTGCTTGCCGTTCAGATTTGTAGGCACTTCAACAAATACGCGTACGTACTGGTCGCCACGTCCGTAACCATTTAGTACCGGAACGCCCTTGCCCTTAAGTCTGAACTGCTTGCCGCTCGGTGTGCCAGCAGGAATTTTGAACTGAACCTTTCCGTCCAGTGTCGGTACATCCACCTCAGCACCTAGAACTGCCTGCGAATAGGTAATTGGCATTTCGAGGAAAATATCATTGCCATCACGCTTGAAGTCCTTATGTGGCTGGACATGAATCACTACGATAACGTCGCCTCGAGGGCCACCACGCTGTCCAAGATCCGCCTCACCTCGAAGGCTCATTTGTGCGCCATGGAAAGCACCCGCTGGAATATCCACTTCAATGGTGCGCTTTTTCTTCACACGGCCTTTGCCTTTACAGGTATGGCATACCTGTTCAAACGTCTTGCCCTTGCCATTACATGCATCACAAGTACGTACAGAAATGGTTTCACCAAACAGCGAACGCTGTGCAACACGCATTTCTCCAGTACCATTACATTTTGAACATGTATGAGAAGAGGTTCCCGGTTCCCCACCATCACCATGACAGGTTGGACATTCCTCTGTTCTATAGAACTCAATTGTTTCTTTTTTGCCGAACGCAGCCTGCTCAAATGTCAATGTGACATCTGCACGGAGATCCTGACCCTTGCGCGGTCCCTGACGTCTCGATGAACCACCGCCGCCAAATCCGCCGAATCCGCCGCCGAACATTTCGTTGATTATATCTTCAAATCCGCCGAAACCTTGTGAGTAGCCACCGCCACCCATATTCTGATTAACACCGGCATGACCGAATTGATCATATAGATTTCTTTTTTCCTTGTCGCTGAGCACCTCATATGCTTCGTTGATTTCCTTGAACTTCGCCTCAGCTTCTTTGTTATCTGGGTTTCGGTCAGGGTGGTATTTCATGGCCATCTTGCGATAAGCACGTTTTAGTTCGGCTTCATCCGCATTTCGATCCACGCCCAGCAGGTCATAGTAGTCTTGTTTATCACTCAAAGGTAATACCGCCTTTCCTCAGGGTATTAGTCACAACATTTAATTCAGTCATACCCCCTAGTGGAGCATTTCATCAGCTGTTCATCATTATACCACAGCTTTCATGAGAACCCTATTAGAATTCAGTAAACAATCTGTGAATGCAAACTTCATCCATTTACCAGGGCCTATACGCCATCAGGGCATCTGGTTAAATTAACAAGATGCCCGTCAAGCAAGTGATTGTCATCACGAATATTTGCAATGTTTTTATCGACTAGTCTACCACTTCGTAATCAGCGTCAACAACGTCATCAGCACCGCCAGCTTCTGCGCCACCGCCTTGAGCCTGCTGCTGTGCTTGAGCCTCAGCATACATTTTCTGTGCGATAGGCTGGAATGCTTCCTGGAGACCTTCAAGTGCAGCTTTCATTGCTTCAAGCTCATTTGTCTCAAGAGCATCCTTGGCTTCCTTGATTTTAGCTTCTACATTTGATTTTTCTTCGTCTGTCGCTTTGTCGCCGATTTCGCCAAGCTGCTTCTCTGACTCGTAAATCAGTGTATCGAGCTGATTGTGCATTTCAACTGTCTCTTTGATTTTCTTGTCTTGCTCAGCATATTCTTCAGCTTCTTTTACTTTAGCTTCGATTTCATCATCAGAAAGATTTGTTGAAGCTGTAATCGTGATATGCTGCTCTTTGCCAGTGCCCATATCTTTTGCCTTAACGTTTACAATACCGTTGGCATCGATATCGAATGTTACCTCAACTTGAGGAACACCACGTCTTGCAGGAGGAATACCGTCAAGCTGGAAGCGACCCAGAGTCACGTTGTCCTTAGCCATTTGTCTTTCACCCTGTAGTACGTGAATGTCAACAGCTGTCTGGTTGTCAGCAGCAGTTGAGAATATTTGAGACTTCTTAGTCGGAATTGTTGTATTTCTTTCGATCAGCTTCGTGAATACTGAACCTAGAGTTTCAATACCCAGCGATAGTGGTGTTACGTCAAGCAGCAGTACGTCGTTGACATCGCCTGAAAGTACGCCGCCCTGAATTGCTGCACCCAGTGCAACACATTCGTCTGGGTTGATACCTTGGTGTGGATCTTTGCCTGCAATTTTCTTAACAGCTTCCTGAACTGCAGGAATACGTGTAGAACCACCAACAAGAATTACCTGGTCAATATCAGATTGTGACAGACCAGCATCAGCCATAGCCTTTTTCATAGGCTCAACTGTAGCTTGTACAAGGGATTCAGTCATTTGGTTGAACTTAGAACGAGAAAGGTCAACGTTCAGGTGAAGTGGACCTGCTGCAGTTGCTGTAATGAACGGCAGGTTGATATTTGTAGACATAGTAGTCGAAAGCTCTTTTTTAGCTTTTTCAGCAGCTTCTTTAAGACGCTGAAGGCTCATTTTGTCGATACGCAAATCTACGCCATGCTCTTTTGCGAAATCATCAGCCATCCAGTCGATGATCTTTTGGTCAAAGTCGTCACCGCCAAGGTGGTTGTTACCGTTTGTAGCAAGAACTTCGAATACGCCGTCACCGATTTCAAGAATGGAAACGTCAAATGTACCGCCACCCAGGTCATATACGAAGATTTTCTGGTGAACGTCAGCTTTTTCAAGACCATATGCAAGTGCTGCAGCAGTTGGCTCGTTGATGATACGCTTAACTTCAAGACCTGCAATACGGCCAGCATCTTTTGTTGCTTGACGCTGAGAGTCTGTAAAGTAAGCTGGAACTGTGATTACAGCTTCAGTTACCTTTTCGCCCAAGTATGCTTCAGCATCTTCTTTCAGCTTTGTCAGTACCATTGCTGAAATTTCCTGAGGTGAATACTGCTTGTCATCAACATTTACATGGTAGTCATGGCCCATTTCACGCTTGATAGAAGCAACTGTTCGCTCTGGATTTGTAATCGCCTGACGCTTTGCAGTCTCGCCTACCAGTCTTTCGCCATTTTTTGCAAATGCAACGATCGATGGTGTCGTTCTATTACCTTCCTTATTTGGAATAACTACTGAGTCTCCACCTTCAAGTACGGATACACATGAGTTTGTTGTACCTAAGTCAATACCAATGATTTTAGCCATTGTTTCTTCCTCCTTAATTTCTATACCAATTTACGAATTTTACTTGTTTTCTAACTTCATTTTCCTAGCAGGATACCTTGACCATGGAAGGTCGGATGACTTTTTCGCCCAGCTTATATCCTTTTTGGAACTCTTCGATGACTGTATCTGTGTCGCAGTCTTCTTTTTCTTCAGTCATTACTGCGTGGTGCATGTTTGGATCGAATGGCTGGTTTACTGCCTCAATCGCCTGTACACCTTCCTTCTCAAGCAAGTCTTCAAATGACTTTTTGATCATTTCAACACCGTTGAGAACATTTTGATGGTCATCTGTATTATGAGAAATTGAGTCAAGCGCCCGGTCCAGATTGTCCATAACCGCTAGCAGTTCAACAACAATTTTTTCATTTGCATACTTATAAATATCTGCTTTTTCCTTCTCAGTTCTTCGCTTGTAGTTCTGAAACTCCGCTTGAAGTCTGATGTTTGTTTCCTTAAGAGTCTCAACTTCCTTGGCAAGTGCCTCAGATGTTTGCGGCGCTTCTTCAGCGACTGCCTCTTCTTGACTCTCATCTTCTGCCGAAGTCTGCTCCAGTTCATCCTCAAGGATTTCCTGCTCTTTTTTCTTGCTTTCCAATTTGCAACACCTTCCTAACCTATACGAAGACCTGCTTCATATTACAAGTTTATACCTGAGAAAATCTCTGATAAGGTTTCACGGATATAATCAACAACAGCCACCGATGCACCATAGTCCATCCGCATCGGTCCGATTACAGCAATACGTCCGGCAGGTTCATTGTTGACCTTATATGCAGCCTTAATCATGCTGCAGTCAGCCAGCTCGTCTAGACCGATTTCCGGTCCTATGCGAACTGCAATGCCACCACCGTCGCCGCTGTCGAGAACCTCGCATAGCTTTTCACGACTTTCCATTGTGTCGAAGAAGGCCTGCGCTCTTCCGACCTCTTGAAATTCAGGAAGGTTCAGCACATTGTGCACGCCCTCCACATAAACTTCCACCTGGTCGATGTCCCTGAAGGTATCTCTAAGTATCGGCATCAAATAATCTATGAATCCGCCATATTCGGACAAGTCAGATTTGATTGTCCCAATTGTGCGGAGTGTAATGTCTTTAATTGTAAGGCCCCGAAGTCTTGTTGTCATCGCATCGGTTATCATATCGAGAACCTGCTGATTCGAACTGTTAATTCCAAGTGGTATGGTCTTAAACTCACCGCTGTCGGAAACCAGGATCAGAAGCACCTTTTGCTCATTGATTTTTACCATCTTGATGTTTTCAAGCTTGCTCAAGTTGAAATTCGGCAGAGAGATGACCGCTGTCATACCCGTTATCTGCGCCAGAAGCTTGACCGCCTGCTTGACCACATCATCCAGTTCAATCATGTTGCTCATCAGAAGGGCTCTTATTTTCTCCTGCTGATTGCGTCCTAGTGCTGAATGCTTCATTAGAGTGTCAACATACATTCTGTATCCTCTTCCCGAAGGAATACGGCCTGCAGATGTATGCGGCTGTTGGAGCAGTCCCAAATCTTCAAGATCGGCCATTTCATTTCTAATGGTTGCGGAACTGATGCCAAGGGGATAATTCTTAGCAAGTGTCCTTGAACCAACCGGCTGGGCCGTGGAAATGAAATCATCGATAATCGCTTTGAGAATGAGGAGCTTTCTTTCGTTTATATCCATGTAATCTCCCTTTCCCTCCGTTGTTAGCACTCATCATTTTCGAGTGCTAATATCTTCTGTAATAAAGATACCACCGCCTCAAACCATTGTCAACAGTATCGACTTCATTTTTTTGCGTTTTAACAATCTGTTCACAGTTTGTATTTAAATGCTTTATATTCAGAGAAATCACTCGGTGCACCCATATAAAATGAAAATGATTCAAGTTTATGGTTAGAAGCCCTTTTATTTGGATAATTATTGAATGCAGAAGTAATAATATATGAACTGACATGATATGTGGAAGTTGGGAAACATCCGTTGCAGACCCCTGCATGGATAAAAACAGATGCTCGCAAATTCCTTAATAAGAATATCAAAAGTCAGTCGACCGGCTATGCCGGTTTTTTTTTTGCGGAAAGAACAAAGAAATGCAAAAGAAGACAAGCAAAAGCCTGATTGTGCTCGCACAAAATCAGGCTTTTGCTTGTCTTCTTTTATATGGCGCATTCAGCGACATGGGCAACCAAAGGTTGCCCTGTGCATTTCCTTACTATTCTATTAACCCACCCAGCAACATGGGCAACCCGAGGTTGCCCTCAGACTGTTGAAAAACTCCGAAATCCTGCGTTGCTGGATGAAATCCACTCTAGTCACGTACGGGCGTACGCTCCTAGAGCGGATTTCATCCGCGCCTGGACTTTCGAAGTTTTCAACAGTCTGAAAGTTGTCGACTTTATCAACAAATTCAGGCAACCAGAGGTTGCCCCATCCATTTCTCAAACTGCACAAGACATAAAAAAGTCGTATTTCTTCATAAATATAATGAAAAAACACGACTTAAAATCTATACCACTGAATTTCCGCTGTTCTTCAAGCGCTTAAAAAGCTCCAAATGTGATTTTTCCCATGAAATGATTGTGTCGAGCATCTTTACAGATTCTCCGCTCACGCTCTCTCTCAATCCTTGATAGAACTCTATTGCATCTGTTTCAAGGTGAATGGCATGGTCATAAACATTATTAATGTCCGATATGCCAATACGCTTAATCGAGTCCCAGTCGATATCAATATCTCTCAGGGGTTGGCCCGATACCAGGAATGCAATCTTTTCAGAAGCATCTAGATGCTCTGTAATAATTGCCTTTAGCCACTCAATATGCTTAAGCTCCTCTTCGGCCACTGCCTTAAACAGATTGCAAATCTGTTTATCATGCAACATTTTGGATTGTCTCATATAGTAGTCGTATCCCTCGCGCTCATACTCAACTGCGCGCTGAAGAAGTTCTACTCGATCCATTAGATCCCCCTCCATTTCATGGTTATTATTAGGCTATATGTTATTTTATCACAGAGCAGTATGAATTGAAAATCAAACTGTTCACAATACAGCAAGTTGCATTTATAAAATACGCAGTCAATAATCCACCTGTTTTTGACACTTCTTAATTATTTCTTCATATTTATAGTTTATGATATAGAAAACATCCGTTGGCAAGGAAGGTGATCCCGATTATGAAGAAGGACAAGGATAAAAACAATTTACCACATAAGGATAAACGTGTCTTAGCAGAAATGAAAGATGACATCTCTGAACTGCTCAAGCCGATTGCAGTCCACGAAGCAAAAAGTGCGCTCTACAAGGCGAAGCTCGCCGGATACGTTCTTAAAAAAGGGGCTGAAGGCATAAAATTCGGCGCTTCAGTCGCAGGAAAAAAAGCGGCCCACATACTTGAAGAAAGACGGATAAAGAAACTTCAGGCAACACCTGAAACGAATGAAAGTAAAAGGACTTCCAAGCATAAGTAGGAAGTCCTTTTTTCATTTGCTTATAAAAAAGCTTATTTGAAAACAGGTGTGAAACAGGCAGTACAAATGTCCTTCCCCATAACACCTATAATATCGTCAAGGGTTAGAAAGGACAGTGAATCCGCCCCAATCTGACTGCATATCTCATCAATAGAGTTAAGCGCTGCCGGCAACACATCTCCGCGCCCGGTATCGATGCCCTTGGTGCAGGCATTGAAAACAGGCGGTGCAGCGATGCATACATGGACCTCCGAAACACCATTCTCACGCAAGAGTGCAACGATACGGCGCATGGTATGTCCTCTGACCAAGGTATCATCTACGACAAGGACCCGCTTGCCCCTAACCGCACTCTTTTGGACGTGAAGCTTGGCATTTACACAATCCTTGCGCTTCTTCTCATCAGACTTGATAAAGCTTCTACCACCGTACCGGCTTTTTAGAAGTCCAAACTCAAGCGGAATACCACTTTGCGCAGAGAACCCAAGTGCGGCGGCCAGACCTGACTGGGGAACACCTATGACAGCATCAGCTTGTTTTGAGGTTATCCCTTTGGTCATGGCAAGGCGCCTGCCAAAAGCCTTTCTCAAATCATAAAAGGAACCCGTCTTGTACAGGCTGTCTTCACGACTGAAATACATGCCTTCAAATGCACAAAGGCAAGCCTTCGAACAGGTGCTTAAGCGATCGACCACCTGGCCGTTTTCAATGATTACCAAGGATCCAGGTTCAACCTCTGTAACACGCCCCTCATTAAGAGTCCCAAATGCACAGGTCTCTGAACTCACGGCAACCTCTTTGTGATCTGTCCTCTCATATTCATACATAAATAAGGGTCTGGTACCGCTTTGATCTCGAAAGGCATATATCCTATTTCCCTGCAAAACAACAGCTGCGTATGCTTCATCCCTTTCAGCCCTTGTAAGTTCTTGTACAGCTGCTCCCCTATCTGATAACTGACTACAAATGAACTTATCAAAGCGCTGCATCAGGTTTTCCGCATCGGAAATAGTCCCACTTGCACGAACTTGACCATTGAAAGCAATGGCAGCAGCAGACTTGTCAGACATATGAGGCTGAACAAATATCAATGATCTCGCGCCATGTGTTGCATAGCGCACATGGCCTATCGCCGCAGTCGTACACTTGGATAAAACACTTTCACCGTGTTCATCTGCAAACTTGTCTACTGTGCCCATGCTCCTGTATCGTTCAGTGCAGCACCGCGCCTTGTCATAAAAAGCTATGCCACTGCCGTCTTCCCCTCTATGCTGAAGGGATGCCAAAGCTGTCGTCATATGTATAAGTGGTTTTGAGCGAGAGGCGCTGAGGGCATATACCCCGCACGCCTCCCTCAACCGGTCTTCTGACTGGCACTCTACACCATTATGTATTGCGAGTCCATCTTTCACCGGACTTAGACCGTATCTTCTCGAAGAATATTTATGTTTTTGCCTTCCATAACCTTGTTCATGTTTCTCATAGAGCACATTTTTCCACACATTGTGCACGAATCAGCATGTTCAGGTGTGGACTCAGCACGGTAACGCTTTGGTTTTTCCGGTTCCAAGGCAAGACTGAACATTTCATCCCAATCCAGCTGCTGTCTAGCCGCACTCATTTTGTTATCCCAATCTCTTGCGCCATGAATGCCTTTTGCAATATCCCCGGCATGTGCGGCAATCTTGGTTGCAACAATACCTTCCTTCATATCCTCAAGATTTGGCAGTCTAAGATGCTCTGCCGGTGTCACGTAACAGAGGAAATCAGCGCCATGCGTCGCTGCAATCGCACCGCCGATTGCACTTGTAATGTGGTCGTAACCCGGTGCAACATCCGTAACGATCGGACCAAGTACATAGAACGGCGCACCATGACACAATTTCTTCTCAAGCAGCATATTCGCTTCAATTTCATTAATTGCCATATGGCCAGGACCCTCAATCATGACCTGAACATTTCTTTCCCAGGCAAGCTTTGTAAGCTCTCCTAGAACCATCAGCTCTTTAATCTGGCTTGCGTCTGTCGCATCATGAATGCTGCCAGGACGGCATGCATCTCCCAGCGATAGAGTCACATCGTACGCCTCACAGATATCAAGCAGCGCATCGTAGTGCTCGTAAAAAGGATTTTCGTTTCCAGTAAGCTCCATCCATGCATACATGAGCGAGCCACCTCTTGAAACGATATGATTGAGGCGTGGATTGCGCTTGAAAACCTCCATAGTGTCTCTGTTCATTCCAGCATGAATCGTCACGAAATCAACGCCGTCTTCAGCATGTCTTCTCACAACGTTTAAAAATTCGTCTGATGTGATTTCAGAAAGCTCTTTATCGTAGAATCCAATGGCGTCATAAACAGGTACTGTCCCAATCATAGCAGGTGATTTTTCAACAAGAAGCTGTCTGAACTCCTGCGTCTTGCCGTAAGAGCTCAAATCCATGATTGCCTCAACACCCATGCTGATTGCTGCTTCAACCTTTTCCATCTCTTTTTCAAAGCTTTTGCAGTCCTTTGAAATCCCCAAATTAACATTTATTTTCGTTCTGAGACCTTCACCAACTGCCTCTGGATTTATATTCACATGGTTTTTATTAGCAGGGATAATCACTTTACCTTCTGCCATTTTCTCCATAAGCCAAGCTGTGGAAACATGCTCCTTATGTGCTACAGCTTCCATTTCTTTTGTAATGATTCCCTTACGGGCAGCTTCCATTTGAGTTTTGTACATCTTCATCCTCCTCATTGAGTGAGTCCGGGATGTGCCGAAGCGGACAGTTATGGGGACACACAAAAAAACGTGCATACCCATAGAGAGCATGCACGATAGTCACAAAATACTGTGATTAACATGAAAAGATCCCTACGCAGGCATTATCCAGACAGGTTCATTGGGTCAGAACTACACATTTCTATCTCAGCCCGTTTACGGGCTCCCCACTTTTCAACTTTATATTCATATTGATATTACGGTACTCATTATAACGGCTTCAAATATCTTTGTAAAGCGTATATTGATATTTGAACTGCGCATTTACTTCAACAAGACCCTCAGCTTTTCGACCGTTCCATTTCCCGTTACAGTACGGTTCAGAACCAGATACATGAAATTGAGCGCAAGAATATCCTCTGGATGACTGTATTTTTCAGGCAATTCTCCAAAATTTACATATGCGTTCTCAAGAGAAGTCATCGGGCGCGCTACATATCCACTTGAAGCCAGCACATTTTCTCCCGTGACCTTCTCAGAAGATGATTTCAACAGATGTGCCTCACCATTCTCTGCCAGTTCAGCACGAACCATGACATCAGTCAGCGTTCCACTGTCACCGTCGATTACCGTTAACGGCACCCAGTAAAGCAGAGTCTTATCCTCAATATCCTTTAGAGTGTCACGGTAAATAAAGGGACGAGCAATTCCGGCGCGAATAACAATATCATCATAAAGTTCCTGCGGCATAAGCAGACCTTCAACAGGCTCATAGCCAATCCCAACAGCGAGCTTTTCAAGAACTTTAGGATTCTGACTCAGGTATAGCCTGAAGAGCTGCTGCATCAGAACCTCTTTCAAATCATCTTTATGTTCGCCAATCACATCCTCATCAAGCACCACAGCCGAAGCACTAATAAAAGCAGTCGGCAACCTTGAAGCCGACGAAATCTTAATCAAATCAATACTATCGTTGAACTCAACGCCATATCCTTTAAAGGCATCTTCGAACTCCATGGCAATTTTAATGATTTTCTCTTTTTCCTCCTGAGTCCATGCCCTGATTAACATGCCTTCAGTCAGGCTGTTCTGATTTTCTGCATCAAATAGGTAAAACTTTTTTTCATGGTCTGAGAGGCCGCCAATATAACTGCCCTCTCCTCCCAATTCCGTCACAGCCAAGTCCGTTTCCGGGAAATGCAGACGGTCACTCATATCAATGAGCTCTGAAATATTCTGATTATCCTGAATAACACCTGTACCGCCTGTCGTTTCACTCTGCGGCGTCTCACCAGACGCACAGCCCGATAATGATGAAAGCGTAACCGCTAAAATCATCACGCACGCAATTCTTTTCTTTTTCATACAATCACACCGCCTAACTCTGCGAATCAAGTCCACAGGTCTTTTTTTATATACTTAGATTTTAGAATAATACCCAACACTTTACAAGCTATCGTTTAGTATGGAGAAATATGGATAAGTACTATTCATGGGTATTATTTCAAATATTATGTTTTTGAAATGCGCTTTTAATTCGTCACTATTTTGGTATACTATAAACAAGACAAGCTTATACATTATAAAAGAGGTGAATCATTTATGATGAAAAACATTCTAATTGGCGGGGCTGCGGGTCACGGACTCAATACCCTGGCCTATTTCATAACCAACATCCTCCGCCGGGAGGGTTATCATATCCACACAACGAAAGACTACATGTCACGTGTACGCGGCGGCGCAAATTTTGTACAAATACGCTACGGTACACAACCTGTGCTGAGCCACGATCCCCAAGTTGACGTTCTTGTGGCACTCAATCAGGAAGCTGTTGATTTGCACATACACAGGCTGACGGACTCCGGCTGGGTCATTTGCTCTGACGAAGCCAAGACAGTACACGAAAATGTTATCCGCATTCCTTTCAAGGCCATTGGTGCCGCCCACCAGAATCCCAAGGGTTTGTCTACAATGGCGGCCGGTGCGCTCGCCAAAGCGCTGGGACTTTCTGAAAGTACGCTGGATAAAATCACCCTCCCAATGTGGAAGGAAGATGTGAAAACTAAAAACTATGACAGTGCGCTGGAGGCCTACAAGGCTTCAAAGACCTTGTTCGCGGCTCAACAAATACAGCCGGTTGAACAGGTCTATATGAACGGTAATCAGGCAATCGCCTTAGGCGCCCTTGCCGGCGGTCTTGATTTCTATTGCGCCTATCCAATGGCACCTTCAACAGGGATTATGAATACCCTCAGCCGATATGAGGCAAAGGCCAATATCCTGGTCGAACAGGCAGAGGATGAAATAGCTGCCATCAACATTGTCATTGGCGCTTCCGCAACGGGGGCACGCTCTATGACTGGTTCATCAGGGGGTGGCTTCTCATTGATGGTTGAAGCTCTTGGATTTGCAGGAATTGGTGAAGTTCCTATTGTTATTGCCGATGTACAGCGACCAGGTCCGGCAACTGGACTCCCGACGCGAACTGAACAAAGTGACTTGAGCTTCGTCCTAACTGCTTCTCAAGGTGAAATGCCACGCATGGTCATTGCAGTAAAGGATGTAAAGGATGCCTTTCTGCAGACAGCTCGTGCTCTAAATATTGCTGAAGCCTATCGAATCCCAGTCATAATTCTAAGCGATCAGTATCTGGCTGACATGGCGCAGACTTTTACTGAACCCGATTTGTCCGACCTGCAGATTGTCCGTCACCTTGACACCTTAAATAACATGGACGGTCTCTTCCAAATGTACGATCTGACGGAGTCTCTGACACCGCGAATGCTTCCTGGACAATCCGGGACTACCCTTACGCTGGTAGACAGCCATGAACACGATGAAGTCGGTCATATTACAGAAGATGCAGACCTGCGCACCGCCATGATGCACAGACGAATGCGAAAACTCGACTTTTTGAAGAAAGAAGTCATCGAGCCTGAATACTTCGGCCCTAACTCAGCCGAAACCCTTCTTATTGGCTGGGGCTCCATGCGTGGGGCACTCAAGGACGCAGTAGACCAGCTGCAAAGTGAAGGCGTCAGCGTCGGTGCCCTTGTCTTTGGAGATATCTATCCCCTTCCGGACAAGAAGCTTCTTTCATATTCCAAAACAGCTAAAACCACAATTAATGTTGAAATGAACTACACCGGTCAGCTTGCACGGCTGATACGCATGGAAACCGGTATTGAAATGGACCACAGCATCCTGAAATTCGATGGCAGACAAATGAACTTCAGAGAGATTGCAGAACGTGTGAAGGAGCTGATGCATCATGAGTAAGAGCAGATTTGACAATAAGGTTGAAAACACTTGGTGCCCGGGTTGTGGAAATTTCGGGATTCAGGCAGCCCTCAAAACCGCCCTTTCTGAAATGAACCTTGAACCAGAAGATATTCTTATGGTTTCAGGCATCGGACAGGCTGCAAAAATGCCCCACTACATCCATGCAAATGGTTTGAATGGCCTTCATGGCAGAGGACTTCCCCTCGCCTTTGGTGCCTATGTCGCCAACCCTGAACTGAATATTTTTCTTTCAACGGGTGATGGCGATGCCTACGGTGAAGGTGGAAACCACCTGATCCATGCGATTCGACGAAATCCAAACATTGTGCATATGGTCCACAACAATCAGGTATACGGCCTTACCAAGGGCCAGGCTTCGCCAACAACTGCCATGGGGCAAATCACCTCACTGCAGCAGACTGGCGTTCGTCTTAACCCTCTGAATCCGATTGCCCTTTCAATCTCACTTGGGGCAAGTTTTGTCGCCCGGTCATTTGCCGGCGATCAGGACCACCTGGTTAAAATGATTATTGAAGCGACAAAGCATAAGGGCTACGCGCTCATCGACATTTTGCAGCCATGTGTGACATTTAACAAAGTCAACACCTACAAATGGTACAAGGACAGAATATATGCGCTCCCTGAGGACTACGACCCTTCAAATACAGCCCAGGCTTTCGCCAAGGCCCTTGAATGGGGAGATGATGGCATACCTGTTGGCATCATCTATAAAAACGACCAGCCAGACTTTCTGGAACGCGTTTCTCATTTGAAGAATCTTAAACCTTTAGCTAAGCGAAATAGATTTCCAGATGATATTCGTAGTATTCTTGAAGGCTTCAAATAGGCCAGTATACTGTAATACCATAGTTTACAGAAAATGCAGTGCACAATTGTGCACTGCATTTTTTTGTTGCGTGTTTGAATTTTTTTGCTATAATAGGCTTGTATGCATTAATATTCATACATTAATTCATTTAAAGGGGCAATGATATGTTTGGGCTAAAAACAAATTCTGCAATAGAAATGCTGGCATCCATGGCACGGTATGCCAGAAGGGAGCACTACGAAACAACTTCAGAGCAAAAGCGCTATCAGCTCGATACCTATATTGAATCTTATATGAGTCAGATCGATCAGAAGCTGCCACGAATTGTTCGTAATGAAATCGATAATTTTTTCATCGCATATAGAGGCATCGAAAAAATATCCATTCGCCATATTCACGAAAAGAACATTGAAACACCGCAGGCCTTCATTGCGTATTTCAACGGACTCACCTCCGATCAAATCATTGAAATTGCAGCGGACGCACTGAAACTTACCATCAATGATATCAAAAATATCAGTTACCAGCAGCTTCTGATTCAGCTGGGCAATCTGCCGATTACCGACGATGCCAGTCTGGATGAGGAAGCACAGATGTATTTTCACTTCTTCAGATACCCTGAACTGATGAAACAGCGTCTTGATATTCTTTTCAGAACCTACTACAATGACTTTTTCCAGTATGTTGAGAACGCAGTCATGCTTCATCTTGAAGAGGTCAAGAGCCACCATATGGACTATGTGGACGATGACCTCGAGGCTTACTTCAGTGCCTTATTCAAGAGCAGTGGCGAAATTCCGGACAACATGAGCGATGGCACTGCCTATATCAGTTATTTTTACGAGCTGGACGCACATGCCATCAGCGAGTCAGGCAACACCTTTATTTATGGCTTTGCTCTGGAAAACCGCTTTAACGAGCAGGAACGCAAGCGTAATACGGAAGAGCTTCTAAAAGCACTTTCCGATCCAAAGCGTATTGAGATTCTTCGCCTGATTGGCAAGAAGAGATGGTACAGCAAGGAACTTGCCGAGTACTTCAATCTCGCCAAGGGTACAATGTCCTATCACATCAACAAGCTACTCAGCATGGGCATTATCTGCGAAACCTCAGGCGAGTTCAATAGAGTCTATTACAGTGTTGACGAAGAGCGCCTGACCATGCTTTTCGAAGATGCACTAGACGACCTGCTCAACAAGAACGAACTTTAAAACATAAGAGGGGCTGCTGCGGAAGATCCGGTTTAGACCGATCATCCACAGCAGCCCCTTTCTTAATTACTAGAGGTTAAATATTTTACAGCTCAAGTACAGCCTCAAGCTCTTTTTCCTTTTTCTTTGACTTCTTCTTCGCAAACTTCACCATCATGTCATCAGCCACAGTATAAAGTACTGGAATAAACACAAGGGTCAGCAGTGTAGAAAGAAGCAGACCGCCTACTACGAATCTCGCCATAGGTGCCATGGACTCAGAACCCTCTCCAAGCGCTAGAGCCATCGGCATCAGACCCAGAACTGTGGTAAGCGTCGTCATCAGAATCGGTCTCAGACGGATTGGTCCTGCCGCCATGATTGCTTCAGCTCTTGACTCACCACGTTCTCTTCTCAAGTTGACCGCATCCACAAGAACGATTGCGTTATTAACAACAACCCCTGCCAGCATGATCATACCAATCATGGCTGGAACACTCAGCGGTGTTCCCGTAAGCGCAAGACCTAGCAGACCACCCGACATAGCAAGCGGTACTGAGAACATGATTACAAACGGCTGAACCAGTGACTCAAACTGCGATGCTATAATCATATAAACAAAGATTACCGATAAGCCCAGAGCCATCATGAGGCTTACAAAAGACTCCTGCATTTCCTGTGCCTCGCCGCCCAGTTCATAGGTATATCCGGCAGGCATTTCATATGCATCTAGAACAGTCACGACATCCGCATTTACAGCAGAGAGTTCGCGTCCAAAGACATCACTGGTAATGCTGACATAGCGCTCCTGATTCAGTCTTGTTATTGTACTCGGACCCTCTTCCATAATAATATCAGCAACCTGGCTAAGAGGAACCGTTACACCAAGGGGACTCATCAGACCCGTGTCCTGCAGACTTTCAAATGGTCTGTCTTCGTCAAGCGCACTCTTGATTACGATATTGATTTCTTCCTCGTTCAGCTTGATTCTAGATGCTGTAATACCGTCTACACGGCTTTTAACAGCACTTGAAATCTGTGAGCTTGTTATACCATATTGATTTGCCTTTTCACGGTCTATGACCAGCTGAACCTCAGGAAGACCATCTTCCATTGATGTTTCAACCTCTTTGGTTCCATCAACCTTTGAAATCTGTTCTGCCAGATTCTCAGAAATAACTTCAAGTTCACCTAAATCATCCCCTTTTATAAGAATTTCAATAGGCGTTCCACTGCTCATAGAGCTGCTCTCCGTGCTGACCTGAATGTCCGCACCGGAGATTTTAGCGACCTCACTACGAATTTGATCGGCAATGACCTTATCAGAAGTCTTTCTTTCCTTAAGGTCATTCAGGATCACATTGATTGTTGCGGAGTTGGTTGATGTCGACCCGGTAATGGTACTCAATCGGTCACCATAACCCGTGCTCGACATGATTGACTTCACATCGTTCGGTGCGACCTCAAGAATTGAGGATTCTATACGTTCAACATAAGCCTGTGTTTTGTCAAGCGCGCTTCCTTCAGGCAGCTTCACCGTCACACTGATTTGTCCCATGTCTGATGCCGGGAAAAACTCAGCACCTACAAAACCGATGAGACCCATACTTACTGCGAACATGACAACCGTTGTAATGATGACTGTCTTTCTATGCTTAAGGGCATAGGCAAGCAGTCCGCGATATTTCTTTTCTATAGCCTTGAAAATGCCTGCTTTTTTCTCACCCGTCTTCAGAGAATCTGAGTTTGATGTCAGAAGCTTGGATGCAAGCATTGGTACAAGTGTCAGCGCAATGAACAGGGATGCCAGAAGCGACATGACTACCGTCAGACTGAAGTCTCTGAATAAGATGCTGACAATGCCGTCAACAAATGTCATCGGCAGGAATACAACTACCGTTGTCAGGGTTGAGGCGAAGATGGCGTTTCTTACTTCATTGGCCCCGCGAATTGCAGCTTCATGAGGTTCTACGCCTTCGGTCCTGTAACGGAAGATATTTTCCAGAACAACAATGGAGTTGTCCACCAGCATACCGACCCCAAGGGTCAGACCGCCAAGAGTCATCATGTTCAGCGTGATTCCGTTATAATAGATCAGAATGAATGTCGCAATAATTGAAATTGGAATTGACAGACCAATTACCAGCGTCGATTTAAAGTGACGCAGGAATAGATACAGGATGACTACAGCAAGCAGACCACCCAGGACAGCTGACTGCACCACATTGCCGATTGAGTTTTCGACGTTGGTTGCCGTGTCTTGGAATATTTCAAGATTCGCACCTTGAAGATTTCCCTGAAGACTTGCAATTTCAGCTCTTACTGCTCTTGCAACTTCTACTGTATTCGCATCTGATGACTTTTGAACAGAAATATTGATGGTTCTCTCACCATCTCGATGCACCATGCCGTCCAGTTTCTTTTCTGCAAGACGCACATCCGCAATTTCTTCTAGACGCGCCTGACCGCCATAAGGCAGTGTTATGGTCAGATCCTGAATATCTGAAACCTCTCCAAACTCACCCATTTGTCTCAGGTTGAGTGTCAGTGGCCCCTTACTGATGTTGCCCAGCGGTGTATTGAAGTTCTCAGATGCAATCAGCTGAGCAAGCGTTCCTGTTGTCAGACCGTAGCCAGACAGAACCTCTTCAGATACATTGACCTGCACTTCCTGCTCCAGACCACCCGTAACCGATACGGATGCTACACCGCCAATTCTTTCAAGCTTTGGAGAAACAATATCTTCAGCAATCTGTTCAAGCTCACTGATACTCTTGTCTCCACTCAGCGTCAAGTACATGACAGGCATGGCATTGATGTCCAGCTTCATGACCAGTGGCTCTTCTGCATCATCAGGCAGATATCCCTTGACCATATCCACGGACTCACGAATATCCACGGCTTTCATGTCCATATCCGTACCAAAATCAAATTCAAGAATGGTGATAGCCGCCCCGTTCATAGCGTTTGTCGTAATATTTTCAAGGCCCTCAAGCGTTGCCAGACTATCCTCGATTGGCTTTCCTACCATTTTTTCGACTTCTTTTGGCCCGGCACCCTCAAACTGTGTCACGACAAGTGCGATTGGCAGCTCGATATTGGGAAACAGGTCAACTGCAAGCTGACTCAGGGATACAAAGCCCATGATGACAATGATTAGCGTCACCATTGCAATTGTAACCGGTCGTTTGACCGATAGTTTTGATATATCCAACTCTATTCACCTCCAAGTACACTCAGAAGTGAACCGTCTTCAATGAACTGCTGACCTTCTACAACAATCTCGTCTCCGGCAGACAGACCTGAAAGTACGATTGTAGACGCACCATTGTCAAAACCAGTTTCGACGTAGCGCATTTCCGCAGTATCATCCTTGTTGACATATACGATTTTGCCATCTGTTCTCTCCAGAATGGCATTTGATGGAATAATTACCGAATCTGAAGCTTCCAGAATGGAAATACTCAGATTTACAAACATCCCCGGCTTAATGACATGATCTGTGTTGTCAAATACGATTCTCACTGGGAAAAGTTTTGTCGTCAGGTTTGCCGCTGGGCTTACCCAGTCAATAACACCAACAATTTCATCAGATGTCACAGCAGGAATTGACGATGTGATCTCATCGCCTACATTCAGACTGCCAATTACGTTTTCAGCAACTTGAATATCCACATAGACTTCATCCATGTTGATCACGTCAGCAATAATCTGACCAGAACCAACAGATTGACCCGCTTCAACACTTAGCGCTGAGACCACACCCGTGATTGGCGCTTTAAGGTCTGCATCTTCCAGCTGGTCCATCACAGAATCAAGTCCGATCTGCGCCTGCGAAAGCTGAACGCGCGCGGCGTCTACACTTGCCGAGCTTGCAGCAAGCTCAGCCTGCTCGTATTGTGCCTGCGAAACAGCCGCACCCGCTGTCGTTTCATATAGATTCTTCGTTCTCTCGAAGGACTTGACAGCCAGCGCGTGCTGGTCTTCCAGTGCACGCACCTGATACTGCGCCGATTGCAGCGATAGTTTTGCATTTCTCACCGAACGCTCTACACTTTCCTTATCAAGAACGTAAAGGACATCGCCCTTTTCAATGGCATCGCCTACCTGCACGGGTACATCTAAAATATCCCCAGGCACTACCGATGCAACATGAACAAT
Source organism: uncultured Acidaminobacter sp. (assembly GCA_963678925.1). GTDB lineage: Bacteria > Bacillota > Clostridia > Peptostreptococcales > Acidaminobacteraceae. The sequence continues at coordinate 251,114 of OY787533.1, forward strand.
ATTCTTAGGTGACAGAACACCATTATAGCTTAGGGTCCTGTTCAAATCTCCAGTTTCAATAACCATGGTTTCCACGGATGACGCCGCTTTCAGCGCCGCCTCAGTAGACTCCTTGGCATCAGCCTCCCCACAAGCGGTCAGTGAAGCCACCATCGCCAGCGAAAGTGCTGCAGCCATTAATTTTTTACGCATAAATTCAACCTCCAGTTTCTTCATAATTTCATTTTCACTATTTATCATACCGTGCAAGCATAAATAGGCAATTATGTATTTCTTAATAATTCTTAAATGCACAGGGGATTATTTTAGAAACACAGTATAAATGATAATGTTATAATTAAGTGAAACACTACATTATAGGGAGGTTCATATGTCACAAGAGCATATTCAAATCATAGAGGATGAACTGGAAATTGCCGAGCTTATTAAGGATTATCTTGAGGATGAGGGCTTTCAAGTAACCATTTCACTCAATGGGACTGAGGGGCTGAACACCTTCCAAAAGGAGCGGCCCGATATTGTCATACTGGATCTGATGCTGCCTGGAATGGATGGTTTTGAAGTCTGTCGACTCATCCGTAAGGACTCAGAAATCCCTGTACTCATACTCAGTTCAAAGAACACCGATATGGATAAGGTCCTTGCCCTGGGCATCGGCGCTGATGATTATGTCACCAAGCCATTCAGTCCCATAGAGCTTGTTGCACGCATCAAGGCCCATCTGCGCAGACAGAACAAGGCTTCCGCCTCACCAAAGTCCAATCATATTCTTACTTTTGGAAACTTGAAAATAGACTTGTCTGCCTATACGGTTCATGTTGGCGACACAATTGTCAACATGACAAACAAAGAATTTGAGCTCTTAAAGCTTCTGGCACAGAACCCCAATCAGGTTCTCACCAAGGAACAGATCATTTCTGCAGTGTGGGGAAATAACTATTATGGAGATGACAACACCATTCCTGTGCACATACGAAAGGTTCGCGAAAAAATTGAAGACGACCCAAGTGATCCCAAGTTCATACTCACCGTTTGGGGCGTAGGTTACAGATTTGCTGGAGGCAGTACACATGAATAAACTCCTGGTAAGAGTATATTTATTTCTCCTGATTATGTTTGCCCTTGCCATTGTCCAGGTCGGATCCCTGCACAGTCAAATCATGACCACTGGCCAGGCCTGGGGATTTCAGGTTATTGAAAGCAGTGAACTTCACGTGTTCTATCAGAGTCTCAACGAGATTCTCCGTACACGTTTCATAACCGAGTACCGTGATTATGATGAGCTGATGAAATCGGACATTGACAAGCTTGTCTCAGAATACAATTTGGGAACCACCATGGAGCTGGCGGCAATTTTTGATGAAAACCACCGTTTTGTGAAGGGGTCAATCGAAACTGCACTCGACCGAGATGCCCGTCACATGAGCGATTCGGTTACCGAAAAGTATGTACGTGTCCTCTTTCCACCCCGGCGTGTCACAGATTTGCTCAACATAGAATGTACAACTGCAGACGGGCATGATCTGACATTTGTCCTCATTCCTTCCGAAAGAGCACGGATCACACTCAACAACTACGCTGCAAACACTTATAGATTAAGTATATTTTCAATAATAATTTCCATCTTGATAGCATTCATGCCCATCGGTGTATATTTCTATTTCAACTACATCAGACCGCTGGATAAGCTTCAAAGTGCTGCGAATCAAATCGCAGAAGGCAATCTGAATGTTACCATTGACGAACGTGGCCTTTATGAAATCAAAGAGTTCTCAAAGTCTTTCGAAAACATGCGTCATGAGCTCGAAGAGAGCAAGCGGCGTGTTCAGGTGGTTTTGGAAAACAGGCAACAGCTCATTACAAACATTTCCCATGACCTTCGAACCCCCATCACGTCCATTTCAGGCTACGTGGAAGGCCTGTTGGATGGCAAGGGGGAAAATCCAGAACGTATGGATCGGTATTTGAGAACAATAAAATCCAAAACCGAGTATTTGAACGCCATGATCAATGATCTTTTTCTTTTCTCGCAGCTGGACATGGATGGCTACTCTCTTGAGCTTTCTTACTGCAACAGCCGCGAAATGCTTGAGAAGCAGCTTCAGCCCATGGAGCTCTGGCTGGAAAACAGCGGCTTTGAGCTTGATGTTGTACGGCCTTTTCCTTCAGTGCCCATACGAGTTGACTATATGCGCATGACACAGGTTTTCGAGAATATTGTTCAAAACAGCATAAAGTACGCTACAGAGCACGGCAAGCTCAAAATTAACAGCTATATCAAGAATCATCATCTGGTCATAGATTTTACAGACAATGGTATTGGTATCGCCCCAGAGTCCATTCCTCACATCTTTGACGCCTTTTACAGGGAAGATAAAAGTCGAACTCAAAGCAAGGGTGGTGCGGGTCTAGGCCTTTCCATATGCAAAAAAATTGTAGAGCTGCACGGTGGCATTATTAAAGTCTCCAGCGAAATTGGCGAGGGCACCAAGCTGCGTGTTTACCTGCCACTATCGCCAATCGAAAACGACTAGACCCAACCTGCAAATTTAAAGCTTGAACATATAAAAATCCTGTAAACACCCATTTCGGGTGTTCACAGGATTTCTTCATGCTTGCTCACTTTGCAGCTATTTCACATAGCTCTTATCACCATCAGACTTCATGGCATACATACGTTCGTCAGCAATCCTGACAAGGCTCTCATAGTCCCTAGAATCCTTGCCAAAGAATGCAGCACCATAACTGAACTTGCAGAAAATTTCATTTTCACTGCCCTTTATCGGCTTTTCATAAAATTCCGCGTCAAGCTCCTTCATACGTCTCTGAAGGTTCTGTTCATCGATTTCATGAAATATGGCTACGAACTCATCACCACCATACCGCGCCAAAACATCGGACGACCGCGTCGTTGCTTTCAGTCTCTCTGCAAACCCTCTTATGAGCACATCGCCTTCCAAATGTCCATAGGTATCATTGATGTATTTAAGTCCGTTCAAGTCGAACATGACAAAGGCAAAATGGTCACCATATCGAGTCGCCTTGGCTTCCATTGTCTGATAGTATTCTTCAAACCAGCGTCTGTTGAAAACGCCTGTCAGCTTATCATAACGCGATAGATATACGGTCTCTTCCATGAGCGCCTGCTTGTTGACAGCCATCTCCAGCTGTGTTTTCAAGAAATCCACCATCATGAAATCTTCCTCTTTGAAAGCATTTCTAATTGGGCTGTCGAGATAGATCATGCCATATAAGTTGCCATTGTAGTAAATGGGTGCACCAATTGTAGACTTAGCTTCATTGGGATTGGCTTCCTGAACATCTGCCATCTTGACACCCTTCAGTCGTGATATGTCATTGATGATTTCAGTTCTTTGAAGCTGACCCGCCGTTTTGAGGTAGAGAAAACTCTCTTCAACCGGTAGGGAGAGCTTCTTCATCAAATTCCCCTTATATCCGACAAATGCCTCTGCATAGAGGTTCCCGTCTTCACCCACTAGGAGAATACTCCCCCGATCTGCCATTTCGACACTGTCTATGGCGCTGTCCAGAATAATGTCAAAAAGAATGCCCAAATCATCAATTCCAAGAATCGACTGGGTTAGAACCAACATGTCCTCTTTCATTTTCACAAATCTGTTCATCTGTGTTTCGTAGTATTTCTGATCTTTAATACTGTAGCCCGTAATGAGCTTGACCGATTTCATATTGTGCTTGATATCTGTGACAACCAGCTTTGTCCATAGCGGCTTGTTGTCCTTGCACAGAATTCGAACACTGTAGTCTCTGAACGACTCGTCCTCCATGCTGTCTTTTGAGAGAATATCATGAAACTTAATCGCATCTTCAAAATCCACAAGGTCTACCCAATCGATCATCTCCAGCTCTTCTCTGGAATATCCGGTCAGGTCGACAGCATAGCTGTTCGCATATGTAATTTTTCCCTCATCCAATATAATTATTGCAGCGGGGACACGGTTCATGAAAACCCTGAATTTGTGTTCGCTTTCCATGAACTTTTCAGTAATGACTTCGCGGTAGTCCTTTTCAAACTCGATTTGCTTATCCATTGACTCGATCACCTCTTTGTATTTGTGCTCAGCGTTATAATGCAAATGATCACGTTCGCTTTTCACCCACAATACCGCGAGAATCAAAAGTACGGATAAAATATTCCCAAGCGGTGCGAGTGTAAATCGCCACTGCGCTATGGAACTGAATATGTAGATGAGGCCAGAAAGCGTAGAAGAAATTCTGAAGCCTGGCGCATCTACTGTCAAATTGGACACCAGAATCAGCATCAGGATAAATGCGTATTCGCCCAGTCCAGAGTATGACCCGTAGCAGCTGTATAGGGCAGCAATTGTGAGCGTAAGAAAAACACCCACCCGGTAAAAGATCTCATCACAAATCCTCAGTACGAAGTATACTGCTAAAGTGAGAAAAATGAACACACCGTTAAACAGGGTCTCAGAATATGACAAGCCTCCAATTCTTAGGAGCTTTGCAGCCAGATAGATAATCTGCACAGCTGCAAAAACAAGGACTGCGTATCCGAGACTTTTCTTGTTGCTTTCAACACGATCGTCTTCATAGGCCTGGTCAAGCATTTCAACCTCTGTCATAAATAGATTTTTGAGAAATGCCATACTGCCACCGCCTTTTATCTGATATGTCCGCGCATCAGTTTGTCTACAACAACCGCCCCTGCGCCTGTAAGCGCCTGATTCCTCTGTATACCGCTTTCTCCGACATAAACCTGATAGAGATTCTTGTCAATACTGCTGTGCGCAAGGTGTTTGTTGATGTTCCTGTTCATGATATTGTGTGCGTCATAAATCCCCGATATGAATATCTTCTCTGGATTGAGCATATTGACAATCACACCAAGTCCTCTGCCAATATATCGTCCCGTATCACGTATGATTTGCTGAGCTATCGGGTTTCCTTGCAATGCCATGTTATAAATCATATCTGCATTGACATTCGCCATATCGTACTGGATATATTCAAGGAGTTTGTTGACTTCACCTTCTTCAAGCCGGTTTACAAAACGGGTTACTATACCGCTATAGGTGGCAACCGCTTCGAAACAACCTGATTTACCGCAAGTACATTTGATCGTTTCAGAAGACACCTTGTGATGCCCGACATTACAGGCCCCAAAATTGAAGCCGGCATAAGGAGTTCCGTTAATATATACCCCAGTATAGATGCCTTCACCAATATGAATATGAACAAAATTATCACAGTCCGACCCAGCCCCATAAAGACGCTCGGCAATTGCCATGGCAGAGCCCATGCCGCTAATGTACACATGGGTCTTGAAACGGTCTCTCATGATTTTTCCAAATTCAACCTCACGCCACTGAAAGTCCTTGGCACGCCTTACATAGCCTGTCTCAGTATTTACGAGTCCATCGATGGCACAGCCAATTCCAAGCAGAATTTCCCCAGCTGATTCAATTAGCTCCTTTTCACGGTCTATAACACTTCCGAGCACATCAAAAACAGCCCAAAGCTGTCTGCCTCTCTCGTAGCTGAGGGATCTGATATCCGTAAAATGACCATTTAAATCCATGCGTCCTATCCGCATGCCATTGCGCTCGAGACTAACTGCAATAATGACAACCTTCTCGGCATTCAAATCCATCAGTGTCGGTTTCCGACCACCTGTCGAAACCCCTTCTCTCACGGCCTTCACAATTCCCCGTGTCTCAAGATCGCTGCAATTTGAAGAGACTGTCGCTGCATTGAGACCCAGCTCCCGCGAAATATCCGCTTTTGATATGGGTCCCATTTCTCGAATTACATTCAAAATGGCCAATGTATTTATTTCTTTCATGCCTGTTTTATCAATAGTGAAATATTCCACGTGATCCTCCGAAAATTATACTCAGCTTTATTTAATCAATAAATTAAGTTGTGAGTTTATTATACCTTTACTTGCCGTTCAGTTCAAGAATGAATCCGCAGGTGGTTTCAGGGGCATTTTAAACGAAAAAAGTCCCAATACATTGGGACTTCCTCGTCTATTAACACAGGGCAATATTCACTTAATCTGCCATTTTAGTAAGAATGGATTGTATCCCCTTGATATTGTCGATGAAAACCTCCACTAATTTCGGGTCAAATTTGATGCCTTTTTGAGATTCAATAAAACTCACAGCCTGGTCAACCGTCCACGGCTCCTTATAGCATCTTCTATGACACAGGGAATCAAACACATCTGCAATGGCTACAATTCGAGCACCCATTGGTATATCGGCGCCTGCTATGCCCTCAGGATATCCGCTGCCATCCCAGTTTTCATGATGGCTTCTTGCAATTTCAGAAGCCGCATCCATCAAATTGAGTTTTGAATCCCTTAAAATCTTGTATCCAATATCCGTATGCGTCTTGATATAGGTAAATTCGTCACGCGTCAGCTTTCCTGGTTTATTGAGCACATTCTCAGAAATTCCAATTTTTCCAATATCATGCATTGGAGCGGCCATCTTAATCGTATCTGCACTCTGATCATCGAGTCCGCTTTTCTTAGCAAGCAAATAGGCAATCTCAGCAACACGCCTTACATGGTTGGCCGTATCCTGCGACCGGCTCTCAACAACTTCACCAAGCCTATATATAACTTCCTTTTGAGTGTCCAGTATCCGTTCATTCAGATAGACATTGTCAAAGGCCACGCTGATATTTGTGCTGAAGAGCAGCATAAGCTCCTTATCAATCTCTGTAATCTCTTTCACACCTTTAAAGACTATGTAGTTTTCGATTTCACCCAAGCTCTTGTAATAACCGACAAAGACATTGTCTCTGAAGATTGGTCTTCCTACGCTTCCCGCTTCTTCAATACATGCGATGATTTCATCGTCAGCCACTTCTTCAATGGTTCTGTCAACGAGCTCCTCAAACTCACCGCATCCTGCAAGCACAATCAAATGCCCGTTTTTACGTGTCGCCGCAAGACTTGATGACTTTCTGAAATATATGGCTTCCTGGTCAAAACCATACATGGATATCATCTGCATGATCAATCCTGCTGTAAAGCGCTTCAAGGAACTGATTTCAAAGAGGCTATTGGATGCTTCAACAATTTTATGAAGCCCCTGTCTGTTTTTTTCGATAATAATCATGTCCTTGTAGGTTCTAATTGCAGACACCAGCGATGTAAATAGCTTCTGTACCGTAAGCTCAGTTTTTGTCTTATAATCATTGATGTCGTAGTCGATAATGACCCTGTCTTCAGGTGCCTGACCCGGCTGTCCCGTTCGAAGTATAATACGGATCAGTTTGTTTTCGAGGTCCTCACGAATGTATCTGACAAGACGCAGCCCTGCGTCTTCCTCTTCCATGACAACATCTAAAAACACTACGGCTATATCTGGATTATCCTTTAATACCACCTTCGCTTCTCGGCTCGAGTAGGCACTTAGAAACTCTATGCCCCTGTCTTCAAACACAAAATCATGAAGTACCAACTTCGTCGTATTGTGGACGACCTCTTCATCGTCCACAATGAGCACACGCCAAGGCTCGCTTGAAACAATGTCCTTTTCAATTTCTGTTTCTTCATCTTTGAATACAAGCATGTCATCGTTATCATCAAACATTTAAAGCACCCCCTATTGGGATATCTACAGACACTTCCGTTCCAACACCCCGTTCAGATGTCAGCATGAAATGACCGCCCAATATTTCTTCAGCCACATATTTCACATTTGATAGACCAATCCCACTGAATTTCTCCTCAGCATCTGATGTAACAAAGAATTCAGGCGCAGTTTCGACCATTTCTGGGTTCATACCTACTCCATCATCTATAACACGAATACACAGGTGTTCATTTTCTCTAAGGGCCCGAATACTCAGGACACCATCACTGCTCTCCTTAAAGCCATGAATAAGGGCATTGGACACGAGCTGTAAAATGATGTATCCCAAATACCCTGAGTGGTCAATATATGGCAAGTCCTCACCCAGTTCCAGATGAATGCGGATATTGTCATTTGAATTCTCTGAAAAAGCGAGTTCAGCAGATTTTTCAATAATCAGCACTGGGTCCCTTCGCTGGTGCTGTACATCGAAGTCAAGGACTTCCAGACCCATGATTCTCTGAGAGTTGGTCAGCAGTTGGAGAAGGTAGCCTTCAAATCGACTGGATATTATTTTTCGATTCTCAATATACTGCTCGAAATCAGTCCGTTTCAGATTCCCGCTTTCATATTTTTCATAGAGCTGAAGGGTCCTTGTTTCTGAAATTTCAAGCTCTGTGAGAAGTTCCTTTACAAAGAGCGATTCTTTCAGACAGCCCTTGATTAGAAGCCTGTTGATTTTCTTCAGCAAGTCCAGCTGAACCAGCGCTTCATAGGCAGCTTCAACTTCCAGTACACTGGCACTCTGCATGCGTTTTTTCTTTGTACTTTGGAGTCGCAAGTCGTGATTTTCTTCCGTCAGGTGCTCCACAGCGCGGTTCAATGTTTCTATTTTATATTTCAACTGACTCTGAAACTCTGTGTCCGGCTCTTGAGTAAAACTCTCGCCCTTCATGCTTGTTTCAAGTCGAACCTTTTCAGCTTCAAGGGTTTCATTTAGCAGGTGCTCTTTTCTATTCAAATAGACAAGGGCCATAATGAGCGTGACAATCGCTGCTGAAATGGCGGTGACAATAATCATCAAGGCATACTCCCGAAGTGAATCTGTGGGTTTGTTGATGATAATCGCTTCATTTGGGATGCTGATTGATTCCAGACCTGCGTGCTTGAGTTCCTTATAATCAAAGTACAAATTCGATTTCACATACTGGGTCGATGCGATTTCAACCGTTTCTCCCTTCAATTTTGCAATGGCAATATCTGCCGCAATTTTTCCATGATCATAACCGTCTTCAAGGTAGCCGCCGATAATCCCGCTTCCCAAATAGAACTTCCACATTCCATATATGGGCGCCGGACTCCTGTCATATATTTTTTTAAGACCTTCATTATAGGAATAATTGTTTCCCTGATTGTCTGCTGTCAAAAGCACCATGAGCACTGCATCGTACCGGTCCAGTTCCCCCAGCTTTGACTCAATGTACTCAAGGTCTGAAGACTGAACAAGTTCAATGGTCTGTTCTCCCTCAAAAGCAACAATTTCTTCCTTGATTTGAGCAAATACAGCCTTAGAAGTAACCGATTCCCCTGTAATCACAAGAATTTTACTGTCATCCGGATGGAGCTGGGATATGAGATTAAGGGTCTTTGTAGCATCTACCTTTTCGTAGACACCGGAAAAGCGTTCAGGAAGCACCAGATTTGTAGTATCTGGATTAATGCCCACAAAAACAACTGGAACATTCTGAAGAAAATCCAGTTCTGATGTCTTTACAAAATTTAAGGCGTTGTTGTCCGCTGCCACTACAAGCGAGAATTCTTCATTTGCGAATTTATTTCCCAAATATGTACTGAAGTTCTCATAGTCAGTACTTGAATGCTTACGTTTTGTATCCATAAATTCTTCGGTGACATCCACCTGAGCCCTGTATGGCTCAATTGTTTCAAAGAAGCCACTGGAAATTTCCCTTGTCCACACATTTTGAGAATCATAAGACTGTAAAAACAAAATTTTCAGCTTGCGGTTCTCAGCATATGATGTATTTTCAGTGCCTATTGCGACTGTAAATATTACTGCGATTATTGGTACCAATGAACATATCCGTCTCAATATCTCACCTCATTCCATATTTAATCCATTCATACCCAAACAGATATTTTAAATACCAATTTTATACTTTTAAATTTGTTAAAAATTTAGAAAAGCTTTTCCATATTTAGAAAGATCCCAAATACAAAAAATCCAGCAAATGTGCGCCTATTAATTTTGCGCATATCCGCTGGATTTATCATTTCGTATTTTTTATGTCTGCAAGTCAGCCCCTTCATTATAAGGCTATTCCTGCAAACTCAATATTTCCGGACTTATTCATCGATTTCAGTAAAATCGACGTCTTCGGCATCTCGCGTAAGCTCATTTTCCTGATGTGCACCACTGGCACTGTCATCGCTCGCGCTGTCCCATTTATAGGTCTGCTCAGTCTGTTGCTCACTGAATGTCGTCTCTGATTTATTTGAAATCTCCCGGCTCTTCATAACATACCACACACCTGCAGAAACAAGTAATATGATTCCAAGGGGCGTTGTGAAAACCAATCTCGACAGGACACCTACAAATGAGAATAGGAAAAACATGACCAAGATCAGAATTAAACATCCAAAGTTGCTAGAATATGTGTATCGCATACTGATTCCCTCTCTTTCTGATATATCTATTGTACTAGAAAGAGAATCATTGTGACAATATTTATTAGAAGACTTTTAGATTCCTTTAATTCTTCCTTAATAAATTGTATGGATTTTCAAAAGGAATCAGAGCAATCTGCGATTGCTCATGCACCCTAATATCTTCTTACGACTTCACGGGTTTAGAGACACACGTGCATTTCTTTTCTTATCACGAAAGAAAGGACACATTCATGCACGCATGAATGTGTCCCTATATCTCAGTATTATTTATGATTAATAATCACTATCGCTAACGCCGCCTGTTACTATAGCTACAGACGAACTTGCACCGATTCTCGACGCGCCTGCGTCAATCATCTTCTTTGCACCTTCAAAGTCTCTTACCCCGCCAGATGCCTTAACACCCAGTTCAGGACCTACAGTTTTTCGCATTAGGGCGATATCTTCTGCAGTTGCACCGCCAGAACTGAAACCAGTCGACGTTTTAACGTAGTCTGCTCCAGCTTCTTTTGAGAGTTCGCAGGCTTTCACCTTTTCCTCATCAGTCAGAAGACATGCTTCAATGATAACTTTAAGTAGGGCTTTTCCTTTACAAGCTTCTACGACTGCCTTAATATCTTCACGCACATAATCGTACTTACCGTCTTTCAGTGCGCCAATATTAATGACCATATCGATTTCATCCGCACCATCTTCAATCGCCTTCGTTGCTTCAAAAGCCTTCACTTCAGGAATGTTCGCACCCAGTGGGAAGCTGATAACCGAGCAAACCTTAACATCTGTTCCCTTCAGTTCTTCCTTTACAAGTGATACATTGCATGGATTTACACAAACAGAAAAGAAACTGTGTTCTCTTGCTTCTGCGCATATTGCCTTAACCTGAGCTTCAGTCGTTTCAGGCTTTAGAATAGTGTGGTCGATATACTTCGCTAAATTCATTACAGGTGTCCCCCGTTCCTTTGTACTCAGGACGCGGCGTTATCGGATTTAGATGATTTCAACTTCCATGCCATTTTTCAGGCCAGCAGCATTACCTTCATCGATGTCCAGATGGAACTCAAGTGCATACGTTTCATGTGCACGCGCAAGAACATTGTTAAATACAACGCCTCTATCGCCTTCCACTTTAACGCTAACGCGGTCCTTATCCTTTAGACCAAATCTTTCTGCGTCAGATGTATGCATATGAATGTGACGAGCAGCAGCAATAATGCCGTCTTCAAGAACAGCTTCACCTTCAGGACCTTTGATTGTGCAGCCAGGGCTACCAGCAAGATCACCAGAGTCACGAACTGGAGGCTTAACGCCTAGTACGAAACCGTCTGTTAGTGAAATCTCAATTTGAGTTGTGTTTCTTGCAGGACCTAGGACACGCATAACAAGACTTCCCTTAGGGCCAACCACTTCGATTTTTTCATTGCATGCAAACTGACCTGGCTGAGACAGATCTTTGAACTTTGTAAGTTCGTAACCTTCGCCAAACAGTGCTTCGATATGCTCTTTGCTTAGATGTACATGTCGGTTAGACAGACCAACCGGAACAAGCTTCTTTTCCATAATAATGACCTCCGAAATTGAATTGTATACATTATACTCACATACTTATTATATAGTCAATAAACCAATTGTCAATCGTTTGTGGACAGTTGGCAAATGTATCAGACCTATTCAAATCACTCTACAAACATTCCTGTATCAGTGATTTTTTTCGAACATGTATACACGAATTGACTAACGGTACACTTCTTCCTTAAGTGTCGCTACAAATGGAAGATTTCTGTACTTTTCAGCATAATCTATACCGTATCCAACAATGAACTCATCCGGAATGTCGAATCCTTTGTACGGCACTTCAAGCTCCACCTTACGTCGTTCAGGCTTGTCGAGCAACGTACAGATAGACAGACTGCTAGTTCCTCTTGATTTGAAATTCTCTGTCAAATAATGCAGCGTAAGACCTGTATCGATAATATCTTCAACAATCAATACATTCTTTCCTTCAATGCTGTAGTCGAGGTCCTTGATAATCTTAACCACGCCAGAACTTTGAGTGGAATGTCCATAGCTCGATGCCGCTATAAAATCAATTTCAACCGGAATGTCGATTTCACGAATCAAATCTGACATAAATACATTTGCACCCTTTAGAACACCTATGACCAGGAGTTCCCTGCCTGCATAGTCCTTTGAAATCTGAGCACCCAGCTCTTTGACCTTATCTGCGATCATTTCCTTTGAAAATAGAATTTCCTTAATATCGTTGTTCATGTCTTCACCCCGCACATGCGTACAATCAGTTTAATTAACCTATTCAGATGCCAGTAACCCTAATACCGAACATCCAATCATCATTATACATGTTAATTCGGTATTTTGCCAGTTGAATACTTTTTTTACAAGCTTTTAATTAAAAAAGTTCTCGAATTAGGTTTAATTACTGAACATTACATTGCGAATGTACGGTTTTTTTGCACATATGCATAGCGAACTTGTCAGACAGTAGGCTTATACCCGCATGAATCAAAAAAACCCGAACGAACAGCGATTTTTATTTCAAAAAATCGAAATTCGTACGGGTAGCAGTTCATTAAGGATAATTCCCAATGCCTGGCGAACATATTTCTATGTCCGATTACAACACTTATATGATACCTCAGAAACTTAAATTGTACAAGATAATGTTAGCATTTGTGAAGACGCCTCATAATCATGCTGTAAATCACTGGAATAACAATAAGTGTCAGGAGTGTGGAAACGAGAAGACCTGACATCAAGGCAACAGCCATGGGCACAAACAGCATGCTTCCAGAGTAAACAAGAGGCGTCAGTCCAATGACTGTGGTCCCTGTGCTGAGGATAATTGGGCGCATTCTTTTTTCAACGGCTCGAGTGCAGGCTTCTTCAACGCACATCCCCTGATCGAGCTCATAGTTTATGAAATCAATGAGTACAATCGCATTGTTGACAACGATGCCCAAAAGGCTCACCATACCCAGCATGGCCATAAAAGAGAGCTTCTGACCAAATACATACAGTCCCAGTATGGAGCCTACAACTGCAAGCGGTACTGTAATCAGTATGATTACAGGCTGAACGAAGGACTTAAACTGAATAAGAAGGATCAGGTATACAGCCACGACGGCATAAACTGCCGCTTCGGCCACATTCCCAAAATTCTCGCCTATTTTTTCAGGCTCCCCGTCAAACTCCAGCTTGATGCCTTGAAGATTCAGGGTCTCCCTCTGTCTGTCCAGCGCCTTCTGAATTTGAGCGGATGTGTATCCCGCTTTGACCTCGCTATAGACATGCACCGCAAATCTTCTGTTGTATTTTTTGATGACAGGCAGTTCATCCTCTAAATTGATCTCTGCAATTTCCTTTAGGAGAACCTTTTGGCTAGTCACTGCAGACTTGATACGGAGATTTTCCAGTTCTCCCTTCATCCCAATATTAGATTTGACACGGATCGGATACTCAAACGCACCTGAACGATACACACCTGCCGACCTTCCACGCAGGGCTATACTGACCTCGTTTTGAACGTCGTAATTGGATATTCCAAACAGGCTGGCCTTTGTCTTATTCAACCCTACAGAAAAAGCATACTTTCGCTGTTCAAAATCATCGTCAATATTCTCGGTTCCTCCTATTGCTGAGAGAAGACCCTTCACTTCCTCTGCGGCTTGTCCCAGCCGGTCCATGTCAGTTCCAGTCAATCTTACCCTGACTGGAGCACCAATGGGTTCAGCCTGTTCTATTTGTGTAACTGTGACTTTTCCCTTTGTAATGACTGCGTCAACCTTTCTCTGCAGCATATCTACATAATCGGTTAAGGTCTCATATACCGCTTCCTGTTCAAGGCGTTTCAAATCAATTCTGACCATAATCTGCCCGTAATCATCAGACGGCGCACGCTGGGCTATCGTATAGTAGAATTTAGGCAAGTCACCACCGACAGAGGCTGTGTAACCTACGACATACGGCTCTTCATCAAGTATTTCAGAAACCGAATCTACAATTTCCTCTGTCTGATCAATATCACCGAATCCGTGACTCTCAATGCTCATATAGACCATATGGGTGTCCGCATAAGGAAAGAACTGAAGCCCCAGCAATGTTCCAGTCCAAATGGTCATTCCTAAAGATAGAATCACAGCTGTCACGACCGCCCATTTCTTTTGAAGACCTATAGCAAGGGTCTTCTCAAAGAACAAAATGACTTTCGATGCCTTGACGCGTCCAGATTGTGGCTTGAAGAACAAATAGGCCATGGATGGGGTTATGAAAAGCGCAACAAGGTAGGACGCCGTAAGGGATATCATGATGATCTGCGGTAGGCTGACAATATACTCTCCAGCAATGGAGTCAAGAAAAAGAAATGGCATGAATGCAGAAATGGTAGTAAGTGTCGAAGTCAGCACAGGAACCGCTACCGATTTTGTGCCCTCAACACACGCCGTCATACGCTCTTCTCCAGAGTCCATCTTGACCTGAATAGCATCTGAAATCACAATACCGTTGTCGACAAGCATTCCAAGAGCAACGATAAGCGCTGCGATTGAGATCTGATGTATATTGATTTCAAGAATCTTCATCATTGTAAACGTTGCGAAAATTGAAGCTGGTATAGCGGTTGAAACAATAACCGCATTCCGCATCCCCATACCTACAAAAACCACCGCAATCACAAAGAGAATACCCTGAATCAGATTCATGGAAAACTCTCGTACCGCCTCTTCTACTGTGTCAGGCTGATAGAGGATTCTTTCAAAGACCAGATCGTCAGGCAGTTGATTTTGAAATGCACGGATTGTGCTGTCCACCGCCTTGCCTGCCAAAACAATATTGATATCCTCTCTGAAATAACCCGTAAGCAGGACGGCATTCAAATGCCCTTCTTTAACCTTGTAGCTCGACTCTTCCAGCTCATAGGATACTTCAGCCAAGTCTGACAGCCGCATAACGCTGCCGTTGTCCGGTGATACACCAATGATGATATTTTCAATATCTTTGACACTTTCAAAGGAACCCTCCGTGCGAACATTGATTTTTCCCCCGTCACCCTCTAGGCTTCCAGAGGGGATTTCAACATTTTGCATCTGAATGATTTGCACAATATCTTCAAGGGACAAATCCAGCTGATTGAGGAGCCTGTAGTCCACCTCGACAACAATATTCTTTTCCTGCTTTCCATCAATATCAAACCTTGATATGCCACCAATTTCAGAAAGCTCATCCCGGAGAAGCTTGGCATATTCATAGAGCGCCTCATAGGTGTATCCCTCACCAGCCACGCCAATAATGACACCTGCTGTTTCAACGAGCTCCGTATCAATTTCTATGGTGCTGCATTCTGCGGGAAGGTCGTCCTGCAGCTTGTCCATCTTTTCCCGAAGCTTTTGCCAGGCGCGCTGTGTATCGGTCCCATAAGCAAGCCGCATGATAATCACAGATACAGAGTTCCTCGAATAGGAGCTTGAGTAGTCGTAACCTTCGATCTCACTGGCTGCGTCTTCTATCTTTTCTGTAACCAGAGATTCCACCTCTGTCGGACTGGCCCCCGGATAAGTCACCGTGATCATGGCAATTGGCGCATTGATTCCCGGATTCTCCTGACGCGGTGAAACATAATAATTGTAGGCACCAGCAGCTAAGAGAACAACCAGTACAAATAGGGCTATTTTCCGATATTTGATTGCTGTATATACAGGGCTCTGCATACTAGCCTCCTAGTCCTCTAATATGTGTACGGTACTCAAGTTCTTAAGATTCTTCATGCCTTCTATAACCACAAATTCCCCGTCACTCAGTCCTTGAACAAAAACCTCATTTTCAAGAACTGAGTCTATGGCAATAGTCCGCCTTATTGCAGTTCCATCTTTGACAACATAAACATAGTCTTCATTTTCGGAAATAATTGCCGAGATGGGAATGCGCACACCCTCTAGCTCATCTGCTGGAATATAGACGCTTCCAACTGCACCCACCGGCACGGTTGTTTCTCCAATCGCCACGCGAATCTGGTATGTACGGGTTGAAGCGTCAGGGACAAGAGTCAATCCTTCAATATGGCCCTCTATAAAAACCGAGTCGAACGCAATATCAACCGGCATGCCTTCCCTTACATGTTGAATATCCTTTTGCGTCACACCTGCAGTCACTATTTTTTGATTTGCATTCAGAACGAGTACAGGATACCCTGCTGAGATCACTTCACCCGCCTCTACGAGCACTTGAACAATCTGACCGTCAAAGGGCGCATATAGGACGGCCTCCTCAAGCAGGTCTTCCTTCTGTCGCAGCGCCACTTCCGCCTGCTTATAGACTTCACTCGCAGAACCGTAGTCAGACCTTGCCATTTCCTTGTTTAAAAGCGCTTGATCATAGGCATTCTGAGAAATGGCACCTTGTTCAAACAGACTGGTCATGTCTTCATAGGTCGATTCTGCAAAGGCATAGGCCTTTTTCGATTTTGTCATCTGCGCCTGAGCTGAAATCAAATCTGCGCGCGCCGCTTCAACCGCAAAGGTAATATCTGTAGACTCAAGCACGGCCAGCATTTGTCCCTTTTCAACCTGAAATCCCTCTTCTACATAGATTTCCTTAATTCGACCGGATGCTTTAAATGATTGATTTAGAACTTGATTTGTCGACATGACACTGACGTATTCCTTGTAAATCTTTGTATTCTCAGACTCTATTTCCAGAACACGTACAGGAATGGACACTGGGCTTGCTGCACTTTGATCCACTTCTTCCGTACAGGCTGACAATAAGAATACGCACATGGCAATCAGGCTTACAGCATTAAGTGCCAGCCTCAAAATTTCTACTCTTACCTTAGGGCTTCTCATGTCAAACCAGCTCTCTTTCATGTACTCAGACGAATCCATACCAATGACTATTGAACATATACCCCCGTATGGACAAAAATAAGAGCAGGCCCAGCAATCTTGCGTTTGCCAGGTCTGCTCAAAGCTTAAGAGCTACTTTATATCATTACTGTACATCAATTTTCATGTATCTGAATTCTACATCCGAAATCCTTAAAGTATCTCCACTCAATAAGGCTATGGGTTCACCCGGAAAAACCTTCTTTCCGTTGACATAGGTTCCATTAATCGACTTCAAGTCCTTCACAACATAGCCGCTCTCTATTTCAACCAGTTCTGCATGTGTTCTTCCAACCGTGTCATTGCCGGCTAAATATATATCGGATTGTTCCTTCTGCCGACCAATGACATGGCGCTTTTGTGAAAGGCTGATTGAAGCACCTGTTTCATCGATTAAAGCTGCGCCTCCTACGCTTTTTCTTGCAAATATAGTCTTGTTTTCATGGTCCGGCGATTCAAACGTCATCTTCACTGGTGATGGCTTATAGCGTCTTTCACGTGAACTTGACGCGGCAGGTGGATTGACCCCTACATCCTTTTTAGAAAAAGCGTCATAAGCTTTTCGCTTGTAATGCAGATAATACAGCAATGCCCCCGTTATAATGCCTGCACCCATTTTCACCTCAGATGAGATTTGAAGCCAGAGAAGTACCAGCACCACCACGACGCCTATGCCCACAAGGACACTTCCGCCACTTATTTTGAACCTTCCCATGCTGTTTTTCAGTTTATCCATGCTCAGGACTGCACGGCGTTCGCCTGCTTCTTGGCTTTCATTGCCTCTGATTTTAAGGTCTTTGATTTTAAGGTTTTTGATTTTAAGATCTCCATTTTCAGGACATTCACTTTCAGCCTCTCTAAATTCCCGTGCTTCATGCACAGGCATACTGGACAAAGATGTCCCTTCCGATAAAGGCCCTTCCACAGCATCACTGTTTTCGAGCTGATAGACCAGACCCTTCAAATGCCAGCCTGGCTCCTTCAAATAGGTCAGTACCCTAGAGACGAACTCTGAATTGGGGTGGATCAGGCGTGCGTGCTCATAGATGATTTCACGAATGAGATTCTGAAGCCCTAAGTTCTCATGCGCTATATTTCCCGAGCCATAAATATACTTGCATATCTTTGTTTCAGGGCTGTAGTAGATTCTTTCCAGTCGAAAATCAATATACTCTGTATAAATATAGTACTTCTCTTTTCCAATAAGCGGTTCAACGAGACTCAGCAAGAGCCTTGAAAAGGCCCTGTCATCCAGAACATTTCTTTGCAAATAGTCTACAAGTGCCATATGTCCTTTGACTTCAGCAGATACCGACCACGTGCTATCTAAACATGCCAGATCAACCAGCATATAGCCTCTTGGTGCATGCAGACGTATCATTTTTATGCCAATTTCTATGTTTTCCACTTCAGTTTGTATTTCATAACGCTGCATGTTCAGTCACCAAGCCCTTCCCCACCGTTACACCATCCGGCGCCACTAGTCGTTTGCAATATCTCCAACCGTAATTTTTTGTTCTGTTATACCATCAAGCAAAGCTTCTGCATAATTCACAATTCTACCCTTAAACATTATCCCAATCCCCACCAGCACAGCGGTAATCAGAATAACTTCAACGGTACCCATTGCATCTTCTTCCACTAAAAACCTTTTCAGCGTGTCCATCTTGCCTCCTTATTCTCTCGGCATATCGCCGATACATACAATCATAATGACCATCCTTATAAAAACTGCATAACCATTACAGCAAACAGCATAATCATGATTCCCGAAAACACGAGCATGCTGGGAAAAACGAGCAGTGTGTCAAGCTCACTGGCTTTAACACGGGCATCGGAACGCCTCTTCTGCCAGGCTGAATCTGTAATATCAAGCAACTCCTTTCCTGAACCTGTACCATAGCGCTCTATTTGAAGCATTACCGAAGTAAACTCCGTAACTAGGGTATGGTTCATTTGAAGCGTCAGCATTTTATAGACTTCATTTGAGTGGGCATTCATTTCAATGTCACTGGCAGCTTTCATTAAATAGGGCTTGATCTGACTTTCTTCAGCATTTTGGGCGCACACTACAAATGACTTGCGTACATTCATGCCCACTTCGACCAGCAAGGCACAGTTTGATGAAAACTTGGAAAAATAGCGACCGATTTCCCGGCGTTTGTCTCTTGTGATTTTTTCCATATCACGAAACTGAACATAAATGGATATGGGGAGTGCAGATAAAAAAATGGCTAGAACCCACACTGCGGACGCTTGTGATTGAACCACGATAAAACCGCCCACAAGCATCAGTGAAAGTGCCAGAATCACACTTTTACTCAGCGCATATTCAAAAGATGTATCGCCGCGTTCGGCATAGGCATCTAGGGCAGCCCTCCTGAAATCGTAGAGCGGCACCCGTGCCAAGCGTTTTCGATGTCTCACGAAGCCTGCAATCAGTGCTTCAAGCAGCTTATTCATGTCATACCTCAATTCTTGAAAGCTTTGTCCCAAGTCTGCGCCCTAGCAGCATGACCCCCAATGACACAGTCATGACAAGGCGCCCTGAAAGGGTGGTATAAAGTATTTCAAACATACCTGTCATGGCACTGTCTAGGAGCAGGATCATACCATAGCCCAGATAAAAAAGGACTTTCTGTTCAAACAGCTTGGAACTCGCAAGCCTGTAGATTTCTTGCTCGGTTTCAAGCCGCTCTGTAATGTTCTTTGCAAGCTTTGCGATTTGTATGGAGACATCACCGCCGTAGTCTGTCAAAACAGCCAGAATGTTTGCCATGTCCACTATTTCATGTATGCCTTCTCTTTCGCCAAGCTCCTTTAGGGCAGGTACAGGTGATGTTTCAATTTGAAGGTAATTGACTATTTTCTTAAGCTCCGTGCGTATCCATGAGTACGGATCCTGATACATGAGTTGAATTTCACCTTCAGCATGTATGAAACACTGCTTCAATGAAAGACCCGAAGCAGAAAGCCTTCTGAGAATATGCAGTAAATCGTTAAAGGCCCGTGCTCGCTTTTGTCGCTGTTTGGCCCGCTTTGCCTCCACCTTGCTGCTGACCGAAAATAGGGAAGCCAGCATTATTAGTAAAACAGCCAAAATGCTTTTATAAAAGAGAATACCTGTAACAGCAGAGAAAAGCATATTTTCAAGCAGCGCCTCCCGCATGAACCGGTCTTTGAAGTTTAGCCGAGATTTGACTTGAGCTTCCACGTATCCTGTAACTCCCCTCTTTTCACAAAGCCAACGTCATGTTCATAGCAATACAGCAGCTGCGTCGACACATGTTCGTTTTCCATGCCCAATACTTCTTCAATGGTTTCTATACGTCGTGTCCCATCCCTATACCGCCTGAGGTAAATAATCAGATTAAGTCCACTTGCAATCTGACTGCGTATGGAATGCACCGGTATTTCAGATTCACCTGCAAGAATCATAGTCTCGAGGCGTATGAGCATATCCTTGCCAGAATTGCTGTGTCCAGTAGTCAAGGACCCTTCGTGTCCCGTATTCATTGCCTGAAGCATATCAAGACTCTCAGCACCGCGAACCTCACCCACAATCACTCTATCCGGCCGCATTCTAAGGGATGCACGTATCAAATCCCTTATGGTTACATTGAGCGTAGTATCTTTCATGTTCTGGCGCGCTTCCATTCGAATAATATTCTTGACACTGGCCAGTTTCAGCTCAGCACTGTCTTCAATGGTCACAATCCGCTCCTCTTTTGGAATGGCATCGCTAAGTACATTGAGCAGTGTGGTTTTTCCAGATCCCGTGCCACCGCAAATCAGCATGTTGTAACGCGCCCTGACGGTATTGTTCAAAAATGACGCCATTTCCTCACTCAGCGCTCCGCCTGTAACAAGGTCGTCCATCTTCATTTTATCCTTGCTGAATTTTCGAATCGTGACAGCTGCACCATCCAGGGCTACCGGGGGCAAGACCACATTAACCCGCGACCCGTCCATTAGTCGGGCATCGGCTATGGGACTAGAGCGGTTAACCTGTCGGTTGACATCTGCCACAATCTGCTGGACGACAGACTCCAGTCTTTCTGCCGACTCGAACTCTACTTCGGCAGGCAACAGTCTGCCGCCACGCTCAATAAATATCGATTTTGGCCCATTAATCATAATTTCAGTTACCGTATCATCCTCCAGCAGGGGCTGAAGGACATCATATCTTCTAATTCTGTTAAATATCATTTGAATTCGGTTTCGCCTCTGTTCCAGGGCCAGCCCTCTGCAACTTTCCGCGTTCAGGACAACCGATTCAATTTCCAGCATGACACGCTCATCACTCAGTTTGTCGATATCTAAAAGCCGGTTTCTGACAATGCCCATAAGACTCTGGACTTCTTCCATCGCGCGCTCCCTTCAGGTCATATACGACCTATGCATTCGCATATGTGACTATTGACCCCCTACTTACTGCACAAGCGCTCTCACTAGGAGTGCGACATGCCGTAAATACGGGTAACATGTTCATCAAACACACCACGGTGAAGCTGATGTACATTTTCATAATGTGTTTTCAAATCCATGCGACCAGACACCAGAGAGGCATACACCCCATAATAGAGATCCTGCTCCATCTCTTTTTCTATTCCAACCCACACAATGGAATCACTCATTTCAAGCAGTGGTGAAAAACCAGAGGTATAGGTGTTTCCAAGGACCCAAATAACCCGTTCATATCTGCCATGATTTGAAATACCTTCAATTGCAGCGTCTGATATGTCCCTTGTCCACTGACTCGTATCAAAGGGAATGCATCTTGAGATCATATCCACACCCTGCTCTGTTTTTTCAATGCAGGTATCCAGTGTCTGTGCCACACGTACTGCACCTTGTGAAGCATAATAGGCCAAACTTCCGAGAGGGTCTGCATTCTTTTCAACGTCACGCAGACTCATCAGGGGCAGCTGATCAAAACCAATGACAAGCGTCTTCTTCCCATCGTCCCGACAATGTTCACTAATCGCAC
Organism: uncultured Acidaminobacter sp.; assembly: GCA_963678925.1. Lineage (GTDB taxonomy): Bacteria > Bacillota > Clostridia > Peptostreptococcales > Acidaminobacteraceae. Next base: position 273,277 of record OY787533.1, read on the forward strand.
GTCCAAGCTTTGACGTCAGTCCAGTTGCCAGGGATGCGCAAATGACCATATGAGCTACCTCGCTGGAAGTCTGCCTGCCTGTAACACAGTTTAAAATCCGCTTCACAATATCATCGGCAGGAGAGAATTTATACAGCTTACTCCATCCTTTGATTTCAAATGGATTCAATTGGTCCTGATGCATTGAATCACATAATAAAATTCCACGTCTACCTATTTTTGCATTGTCACTCACCCTGTCACTTAAAGATTCTTCAATTAAAAATATATCGACTTCCTCTCCCAGTCCTGTAAGGTCATCTAGAGGACCCTCTGAGGCTCTTTCAAAACCTGAGGTTCTTTTTTCACAGGGGGCATGGTACAAAAGCTCAATTTTACTATTTCCAGCATCTGCAATACCTAAATAGGACTTAAATCCATTGAACCACCCCGTGTCATTCCCTATGTAGAGTGCTCTAATCACGCTCTTAGCCACCTCGTTTCCAGCAAATATTCATTTTACCATATATTAACATTTTCAACATATCATATATTCCATTTATTGTAAATAGATTGTTTCATAATGAACTTATTGCAGTTGCTCTCAAAAGATATTGATTTCACCCCTGATTACATATATAATAAATATGATTTCTGGAAACAGAATCATCAGTTCTTACGTAAGGGTTCACACAACAAAAAGACATCTGTGATTACACAGGTGTCTTTTTGTGTTCAAATACATTTGTTCTTACAAATATCCGCTGACGCGGATTTCACGATCGGGCAAATCTGAAACCACATCATTCATTTCCATACTTAATGTTCCGTCGTGCTCAATTTTCAAATCTACAAACATGAGGATTTCACCGGAACTGTCTTCATAGACATACCTTTCATAACCCGCCGGGTTATTGGGCGGCCAAAGCTGAACAATGACCTCCTTTTGTATGGATCAGCAGCTTGCAAGCGGTGCAAGCTTTATTGTAATTTCATTTGTCTTCCTCTTTCTGATAAAGGTAAGTACGTCACTGCTCGCAACAATTTTCATTCTGCCACCTCCCTATTTATTCTTACCCTTTATGATACGGCAAATCTTCAGAATTGTATTTGTGCATATTCCATCAAATTAATGTATCGAAAAAAAAGGAGAACCGCCCTGAACCGTGCTTGCACGATTCAGGACGATTCCCCTTTTTATGCGTTTTATATAAAACGCATTATGAAGAACGCACCTGTCTTAGACAGGGTAAGTTTTTTGATCTTTGTCTACCATTTCGCTGTCGATGCTGTATTTTTGTGCCTGACGGTATTTGAAATACGCTTCAGCAGGTTGTGGGAATAGTGCATATGACAATACATCTTCATCCGTTTCGAAGTATTCAGCCATCTTGCGCTTTTCAGACTCAAGCATTGGCTCAAGCTTGTCTGCCGGTCTGCAAGTAACCACTTCCTGATCACCAATGATTTTCTTGATGAACTCTTCTGACATTGGCACTGTAGGGCGGCCATACATGCCCTTAACATACGCTTTAACTTCGTTTGGAACCATTTTGTAACGCTCGCCAGTAATGACATTCAGTACAGCCTGTGTACCGACGATCTGGCTTGTAGGTGTTACAAGCGGCGGATAGCCAAGGTCTTCACGAACACGTGGTACTTCTTTAAGCACATCGTCAAATTTATCCAGTGCATTTTGCATTGTAAGCTGTGAAACCAAGTTTGACAGCATGCCGCCTGGTACCTGGTAAATCAGTGTATTGATATCAACACCCAGAACCTTTGGATTCAGAAGGCCAGACTCAATAGCTTGCTCTCTAATTGGCGCAAAGTACTCAGCAACTTCATTCAGAACGCTCATGTCCAGTGAAGTTTCAAACTCAGTTCCCTGAAGTGTAGAAACCAGGGACTCCGTTGGCGGCTGTGATGTACCCATTGAGAATGGAGAAATAGCCGTATCAACAATATCTACACCAGCTTCAATCGCCTTCATGTATGTCATACTTGCAAGTCCGCTTGTGCAGTGTGAATGCATTTCGATTGGTACATTCACTGCCTTTTTCAGTGCAGATACAAGCTCATAAGCCGAATATGGTTTTAGTAGACCTGACATATCCTTGATACAGATTGAATCTGCACCCATGGATTCCATATCTTTTGCCAGTTTTACATAAGTGTCAACAGTGTGAACCGGTGAAATCGTATAAGAAATCGCCGCCTGTGCATGTGCGCCTTCTTTTTTTGTCTGATCAAGCGCAGTCTCAAGATTTCTGATATCATTAAGTGCATCGAAGATACGGATGATATCAATCCCGTTGTGTACTGCATGCTTAACGAACTCTCTAACAACATCATCTGGATAATGCTTGTACCCAAGAATGTTCTGTCCTCTAAGCAGCATTTGAAGCTTCGTGTTTTTAACATGCTTCTTTATAGTACGTAGTCTGTCCCATGGACTCTCACTTAAAAATCTTAATGATGCATCAAAAGTTGCGCCACCCCAGCATTCAAGAGCGTGATATCCTGCATTGTCCAGCTTTTCCAGTACTGGCACCATCTGATCTGTAGTCAGCCTTGTTGCTATTAATGATTGATGCGCATCACGTAGAATAGTTTCCGTAATTTTAACCTTTGACATGGTTACGCCTCCCCGTGCGAGTTATACCTCTTAGTTTATACAGTTATTATACATCTGTAATTTTCGAGTGTACAGGCACATTAAAAAGTGATAATATGTTAGTAGTTTATTATATAAGCAATTTTGATTTTAAGCCTTTATATTATTAGGAGGAAAATATGGATATTACAGACGCAAAGATACTCGAGATACTTCAGAAAGATGGGCGTATCTCAATGAAGGAGCTTGGAAAGAGAGTTTCTCTAACGTCTCCAGCCGTTTCAGAACGTGTGAAACGCCTTGAAGAAAGTGGTGTGATCAAAGGCTACAAGGCCATTATTGATCCAATTAAGCTCGGACTTAATGTTTCCGTAATCGTTCATGTAGGTCTAAATGTCGCTGCGCACAAAAGCTTTTTAAGCTTTGTTACGAATCATCCATCAATCATAGAATGCCATCATGTAACAGGCAACGACTGCATGACTGTCAAAGCCATGCTCGCAAATACAACAGAACTCGAACGCCTGCTTGACGAAATTCAGGCAATTGGCAGTACACGAACTGAAATCATTCTCTCCACACCGCTAGAAAACAAACCCATCATGCCTTAGTTCAAAATGATCCTGTATAAGGAAGGCATGTTTTACCCAACTATGGAACGGGTACTTTTAAGACATAGCTACGTATTTGATCTGTATCAGAATCACATATACAAAACAAACTTTGTTCCAGTGCTGCGGGAGTGTGAAAAATGAAGAAGAATCAAGGACTACTTATAGTTGTAACCTTAATTGCTATTGGCTTACTTGTGAACTCGATTTATATTATGAATAAAAAGGTTGAGCTCGCTTTATATTTTCATCCTGACAAGCTTGGTTTCCTATCTAAGTCCATTCAGGAGTTTGAATCGAGTCATCCTAAAATCAAAATCAAGCTCATTGAGCTTCCGGACGACACCAATGCAAAGTATGAAGTCCTCAACAATGCTTTAGCACTTGAAGATGGTTCCATTGACATTATCGATTCCGATGTCATTTGGCCTGCCATCTTTGTTGATGCGGGATGGGTCGAACCCCTGGATGCATATTTTACCAATGAGGAGCTCAGTGCATTTCTGCAAAGTGCCATCGATGCGGGAACCATAGACAATCATTTATATGGTATTCCTTACCGGATTGACTCGGGAATGCTCTTTTACAGAGCCGATTTACTTGAAAAGTACAATCAGAAGGTTCCGGAAACATGGGAAGAGCTGATTGATACTTCACAGACCATCATCAATGGCGAAGGCAACATATACGGACTGGCCGGTTCATGGTATGAATACGAAGGCCTGACATGCAACTATCTGGAATTCCTTTGGGGCAACAATGGTCAAGTTTTTGATGCCGATCACCAGTTGGCTTTAAACAGTCCTGCTGCAAAGGAATCACTCCAGCTCATGGTTGATATGATTTACAAGTACGGTATTGTGCCGCCAGATGTTACAACCTATACAAGCGGCGGTGTCCGCAAGGCATTCATCAATGAAGGACTCATTTTTATGCGCGACTGGCCTGCAGGCTGGAAAACTGTAAACGCAGATGATTCACCAGTCAAGGGTAAGGTCAAAGCCGCTCCCCTGCCGACTTTTGGAAAAGAAAACAAGAGTCAGGGCGCTCTGGGCGGTTGGATGTTCATGATTTCCAAACATTCAAAACACAAGGATGAAGCCACTCAGTTCATCAAATTCATGATCAGTGAAGAAAAAGAACGCGAAATGGTCGAGGTTCATAACTATCTTCCTGTTGTTAAAACGCTCTACACAGAGCCAGCTATGGTTGAGCAAATGCCATTCATTGACCAGATGATGCCATTCTTTAATCAAGCAAAACCCCGCCCGCGCGTCGCATATTATGATAAAATATCTTATATCCTTCAAGGTGAAATAACGAAGGCTCTCACCGGACAAATAGACCCGGACACAGCTTCAGAAAACATTCAGGAACGTATATCAAAATAACGTCTAACGAGTGGAGGCAATGGGCATGAACTGCATCATCAGAATCTTCATCATATTGATTTTGACATTTACAATAACTCCATATTCAGATTATGCAGAGACTGAGACGCTTACCTTTATAGGTGTCAACAACGATTATCCATTTTCCTTTTACGATGTGGATGGCCGTCCGACAGGATATGCGATTGACTTTATTACGCGCTATGCTCAAACTCAGGGGTATCAGCTGGACATTCGCCTTTATCCGTCAGAACAGGCTCAGGATGTGTTCATTGAGGAAGGTGACCTCTTTTATGATGGGTCCTTTTACAAGTCACTTCCAGCAGAAAAATCGCTGCCCCTATTTGTACAGGAGTATTATCTGTACACGACAGACAAGCGCTCACACAGCATAACGCCGGATGATCTCCATAGCTTTTATGAAGCCTCAACCAAGTTCAGCGATTACAGGATAGGTGTGAAGCATTCGCAGTCCATTGATGACTACGCCCAGTCGCTCGCGCCACGAAGTAATCTCTTTGACTTCGAAACCCTATCCGATGTACTTGACGGGCTGATAAATGAGGAAATAGATATTGCGATTCTTCCCTTTCATCAGACGAACTCCGTCTTGAATCATTTGAAATGGAAGGGATAAACTACGTTGACCAAAAGCTCTATTTTAAGAACATCGGTTTCTGGACAAGAGATGAAGACTTGCTCCATAATCTGGACACCTACATTCTTAATGAAAAGAAATCTGGTTATATTACGAAACTCAATAATATCTGGTTATCAGACTATGCCTTGAAAAGCAAAGAAGATTTCTATTTGAGGCTGTTCAATATTATTTTGGGTCTGGCGATTGCAGTCATTCTCTTTCTTATTTACAGAGGGAATACACTGCAGGGGAAAATCAATTCCCGCACACGGCAGTTAAAAGAAAAGCTCGATGAAAACAGGCAGCTCTATGATGAAATTATCCGTCACGAGAAATTCAAGAACGACTATTTCATCAATCTTTCTCATGAACTCAGGACACCGCTCAACGTAATTCTTGGAACAGTTCAGCTCAATGAACTCTATTTGTCCAAGAAAAACTACGACAAGTTCCTCGACAATGCGGATAGTTTCACAAAAATTATAAAAAGCAACAGTTTTAGATTGCTTCGTGTTGTCAACAACCTCATTGATATTAACCGTATGGATGCTGAAAAGTACTCCCTCAATATTGATTTGGTTGATTTGGTTTACATGACTGAAGAGTTGATTGCTTCTATCCAGCCATTTGCCGACAAAAGGAATATACGACTTCAACTATATACAAAACTCGAAGAAGCCATTATTGAATGTGATCCATTTGAAATTGAGCGTGTCATTATGAATTTGCTATCCAACGCTATCAAATTTTCCAATTTGGACAGTAAAATCGAAATCCGCATCTATTATGATGATACCAAGGAAAATGTCTCATTCTCAGTTTCTGACCAGGGCATTGGTATTAGCGAAGAAAACCAGAAAATCATCTTCAATCGGTTCTCTCAAGTCGATACCACGCTTAACCGAAATCATGAAGGTCACGGCATTGGCCTGTCTCTTGTGAAAAACATCATCGATTTACACGGCGGCAGCATTGTGGTTTCGAGTCAACTGGGCAAAGGTGCCACTTTCACTTTTACACTGCCTGTGAAGACCGTCTATACGGATATTGATCTTGATGGTTTATCCAAGCCACATCAGCACCATGACCGAAAACAAGCCATCAGTCTGGAATTCTCCGAACTTCAGCAAGAAAGCAATTCAGACGAGCCCCATAATATATAGTAAGAATCATAAGATCTCCCCCCGTTCATTCAACGGGGGGTTTTTGTGCCTATCTATCAAAATGCATACCCTAAATTACTTGGAAGTTTAATCATAATACTTGAAAGTTCAACTAATATACTTGAACTTTCAAGTATATTGTTCTATACTTATCCTAAAATATTTGTACTAAAGTTGATTTACAGGAGGTTTTTTATGAAATACAGTTTCACCAATGATTACAGCGAAGGTGCACATCCAAATATTCTGGAAGCACTCGTTCGGTCAAATCTGAATCAAGAAAATGGCTATGGGTATGACACCCACACGAAAAATACTATAAATTACATCCAGGAAGCCGTTCAAGATAAAAATGCGAGTGTATATCTCTTATCTGGTGGTACACAAACAAATCTCATAGCAATCAGTTCATTTTTACGTCCATATGAAGCATGTATCGCTGCACATACAGGTCACATTGCGGTCCATGAAACTGGAGCCATTGAAGCTACAGGCCATAAAATATATACCGTACACAGTGATGACGGTAAATTGCGATGCTCTGACATTGAAAATACACTCAATATTCATCATGATGAACATATGGTGGCACCAAAACTCGTTTACATTTCTAATCCGACGGAACTCGGCACTGTTTATACAAAGCAGGAACTAGAGGCCTTGAGAAATATTTGTGACACACATGACTTAATTCTTTACTGTGACGGCGCACGCCTTGGAACAGTCATTTGCCAAGCGCAGTTCGATTTAACCCTTTCTGATATGTACCAACTCACTGACGCATTCTTTATCGGTGGTACAAAAAATGGCGCGCTACTTGGCGAAATACTTGTTATACGAAATAATACTCTAAAAAAGGGGATGCAATATAACATCAAGCAGCGTGGCGCATTACTGGCTAAAGGTCGGGTACTCGGCATCCAGTTTGAAGAACTCTTTCGAGACGGACTATATGTGCATCTTGCAAAAAATGCAATGCGACATGCACGCGTATTAAGCATAGGTTTCCACGCTTTTGGCTACAAATTCCTTGTTGCACCTCAAACCAATCAAATTTTTCCGATTATAGAAAATGAACTCATTGAAGTTCTACAAAATAATTTTGATTTTTATATTTGGGAAAAAGTGAATGCAACACATTCCGCAATTCGACTTGTCACATCATGGGCTACTACGGACGATGCTGTAACTGCCCTAATTGACGCTATAGAAAAATACAATCCAGATCAATATGGAGCACCACCCAAAGACGATGCACCAGGTATTGCCTATACTGACAAGGTGTAGCTATAAAACACTCGTGAAATGACAATGCACGGCTTCATTCAACATCAATAAATAAACCCAGGAGACTTAAATATCTGAACACAAGTCTTCTGGGTTTATTAAGCTTAAAATTTATTCAAATTAATTAATAGTCGCCTTGTGCCATCATTGCCTCTGCCACTTTCATGAAGCCTGCAATATTTGCGCCTGCAACAAGATTGTATCCAAGTCCATATTTTTCTGATGCTACTGCAGCGTTCGAATGGATATTGACCATAATCTCTTTAAGCTTGGCATCCACTTCCTCAAAGCTCCAGGAATACCGCATTGAGTTTTGAGACATCTCCAGTGCTGAGGTGGCCACGCCACCTGCATTCGCCGCTTTCGCCGGCGCTACAAGGATTTTCTGGTCCAGGAGATATTTGATTGCTTCATTTGTAGTCGGCATATTTGCACCTTCTCCAACAGCGATACAGCCGTTTTGAACCAATGTTTTTGCGTCTTCAAGCTGTATATCGTTTTGGGTTGCACAAGGCAATGCGATATCACATTTGATTCCCCATACACCTCTGCCCTCATGATACTCTGCCGTAGGATGCTCAGTGACGTATTCCTTGATGCGTTTACGCTCAACTTCCTTTAAGCGTTTAACGGTGTCCAGCTTGATGCCGTCAGGATCATAAATGTATCCTGTTGAATCTGACATGGCAACCACTTTGGCCCCCAGCTGCGTCGCCTTCTTGCATGCGTAAATGGCGACATTGCCCGAACCTGAAATAACTGCAGTTTTCCCTGTGATGTCTATGCTGTTGTGCTTCAGCATTTCCTGAACAAAGTACATGAGTCCAAAACCCGTCGCTTCAGTCCGAACAAGCGAACCGCCGTATTTTAAACCTTTGCCTGTCAGCACCCCATTTTCAAAAGCACCGCGAATACGTCTGTACTGACCATATAGAAAACCTATTTCACGACCCCCGACGCCAATATCTCCTGCTGGAACATCCACATCGGGACCAATATGCCTATAAAGCTCAATCATAAAAGATTGACAAAACCGCATGACTTCTGCATCTGTTTTTCCTTTAGGGTCAAAATCAGAACCGCCTTTGCCCCCGCCGATTGGAAGACCCGTCAGCGAGTTCTTGAAAATCTGTTCAAAACCAAGAAACTTTATAATCCCAATGTATACAGATGGATGAAACCTCAATCCACCCTTGTAGGGACCGATGGCACCACTGAATTGAATACGGAAGCCACGGTTTATTCTGAGCTTTCCACCGTCATCCACCCATGGTACCCTGAAAATAATCTGCCGCTCAGGTTCTGTAATTCTCTCCAAAATATTTGCTTCTACAAATTCCGGATGTTGCTTAAGAACTGGCTCCAGTGATTCAAACACCTCTTCAACAGCCTGAAGGAATTCCGGTTCGTTGGAATTTCTAGCTTTTACGCGATCAAAAACGTCTTTTACGTATGACATTCTCACGACTCCCTTTCTTAATCGTCTAGGAATTGGAACTGCAAGCTCGTATATTCATTATGCAATCAACATAAACTTGTGAACTCGAAAGGTATTACATAATAATATTTACCAAAATAAGCAAGAAGTAAAACGTTTTCCTTAGATTTTTTGTAATTTAGAGCGTTTTTTTCAAATATTTAATTTTTGTTTACATAAATTAACAAGCCCCCAGATGAACGCTTTTTCTCTCGCGTTCATCTGGGGGCTTGTTTGATGTTAAAACTCGTTCTTTTGTCGACTTTGGAGTGTTTCAAATGCTGTTGACAGCATGAGCTTCAACCTGTTGATTTGGTTGACTTCACTTGCACCAGGATCATAGTCAATCGGTGCGATATTTGCCTTTGGAAAGAGTCTCTTTAGGCTCTTTATCATCCCCTTGCCCGTTATATGATTGGGCAGACAAGCAAATGGCTGCAGGCACGCAATATTGGTCACGTCACTTTCAAGAAGCTCCATCATTTCAGCAGTCAGGAACCAGCCTTCACCCGTCTGATTGCATACGGAAAGCACTTCTGACGCTTTTCCGGCGAGTCTTTTAATGCTCTCCGGTGGAGAAAATCGCTTGCTTTCCAGCAGATATTTCTTCATATCCCTGCGATAGTGCTCAATATAACTGATCAAGATGCTTCCGGCAATACGTCCTTTCAAGGACCCTGAAAGCTCCTGGTGCCTTACGACTGAGTTGTATGCGCTATAGAGCATAAAGTCGGCAAGGTCAGGTACCACAGCCTCGCACCCTTCCGATTCCAAATAGTTTACAAGATTGTTGTTGGCACCCGGGTGGAACTTCACCAGAATTTCTCCAACAATGCCTACCTTGGGTTTCTTTGTATCATGAATTGGAAGTGCGTCAAAGGCTTCCACCATACCTTTAATATTCTTCCTGTACTCTGACTTGTCTCCAGATTCAAGGGCAGTTTTGCAAATCTCCATCCACGCTTCATAGAGGGCATTTGTGGAACCCTCAACCTTTTCATACGGTCTCACCTTATAGACCATCCGCATAATCAAATCCCCGTAGATCATTGCCATACTGAGTCTTTTAAGTAATGGTGCATCCAGCTTGAATCCTGGATTTTCTTCCATACCACCCGCGTTTAATGAGATTACAGGTATATCTGTAAGGCCTGCGTCTGAAATAGCCTTTCGAATGAATCCAATGTAGTTTGTCGCGCGACAGCCGCCTCCGGTCTGAGACATGATTACTGCCGTGCGCTCCAGGTCATATCGACCGGACAGCAAAGCTTCCATAACTTGTCCCACAACAATGATTGAAGGATAACATGCATCATTATTGACATACTTAAGCCCCAAATCAATAACCTTCTTATTTACATCAGGCAAAACCTTGAGATTGTAGCCACCTGTTCTGAACACTTTCTCAAACAGGGCAAAATGTGTTGGCGACATCTGAGGTGCAAGGATCGTATGCGAGTGCTTCATGTCCTTTTCAAAGATGACACGTTCCTGCATTTTTTCAGGCAAAGGCAAAACCTCAACATCTGCGCGTGCATGCATGACTGCAATAAGCGATCGAAGTCTGATTCTGGCAGCCCCCAGGTTATTGATCTCATCTATTTTCAAAAGCGTATAGAGCTTATTGGCACTTGCCATAATTTCCTGAACCTGGTCTGTTGTAACCGCATCAAGACCGCAGCCAAAAGAATTGAGCTGAACCATCTCAAGGTCTTTCTGCATGGCCGTGTAGGCCGCTGCATTATAGAGACGGGTATGGAACATCCACTGGTCTACTACACGAAGTGGTCGCGGCACATCCTTTAAGTGAGCAATACTGTCTTCACTGATGACGGCAATACCATAGCTTGTGATGATTTTAGGGATCCCATGATTGATTTCAGGGTCAACATGATAGGGTCTGCCTGCAAGGACAATCCCCTTGGCGCCATGGTCCTCAATCCATTTCAGTGTTTCTTCACCCTTGAAGCGTACCTCTTCCTTGTACTTGGCCAGAGCTTCATACGCTGCCTTGACCGCCTGCTTATGCGCGCGCCTTGGCATCTCATTGTCCTTGAAGAATTCAAAGAGTTTCTTTTCCATGCGTTCAGGCGTGTTCAGAGGAAGAAACGGCTTATAGAACGGTACCTTGCCTTCTCTGAAATATTCAACATTCGCAGCAATGGTTTCAGGATAACTTGTCACAATAGGACAGGCGAAATGGTTATTGGCCTTTTCTGACTCTTGTATGTCAAAGGGAATACATGGGTAGAAAATGAAATCAACATTCTTTGAAATCAAATCCTCCACATGGCCATGTGCAAGCTTCGCAGGATAGCAGGCTGACTCAGATGGAATGCTTTCCATACCGCTTGTATAAAGGTCTTTTGACGATTGAGCAGAGAGCACCACACGGTAGCCCAGCTGCGTGAAATAGGTGTGCCAGAAGGGATAATGCTCATACATATTGAGCACCCTTGGCAGTCCGACTACCCCGCGGCTTGCTTCAGCTTCACCAAGTGACGGGTAGTCGAAAACACGTTTGTATTTGAAAGCATATAGATCAGGGATGTTCTTCTCAACAACCTTTTCTCCCGACCCCCGCTCGCAGCGGTTGCCAGAAATGAATCTATTGCCATCAGAAAATCTATTGATTGTGAGAAGACAATGGTTTCCACACAGACCGCAGCGCTGATTTGATGTTGTCACTTCAAAGCCGTCCAGCTCATCATGATTCAAAACAGCAGAGAACTCGCCTTCTATATGGTGCTCACGTGCAATCAGTGCTGCACCAAAAGCGCCCATAGCACCGGCTATGTCTGGTCTAACCACTTGCCTGCCTGTAATTTTTTCAAAGCTTCTGAGTACGGCATCATTGTAAAATGTACCGCCCTGGACGACAATCTTTGAACCGAGCTCGTCCATTTGCTTGAGTCTGATTACCTTATACAGTGCATTTTTTATAACAGAATAGGAGATCCCAGCGGAAATATCGCCGACATCCGCCCCCTCTTTTTGCGCCTGCTTCACTTTGGAGTTCATGAAGACCGTGCATCTTGTTCCCAAGTCCACAGGAGAATCTGAAAACAGTGCCTGACCTGCGAAGGACTGAACATCCATTTTCATGGATTTTGCAAAGGTCTCAATAAAAGAACCGCACCCCGAAGAACAAGCTTCGTTAAGCATGATGCTTTCAATATAACCATCTTTTATTTTAAGGCTTTTCATATCCTGCCCACCGATATCGAGGACAAAGTCCACACCTGGCTGGAAGAATTCAGCAGCCTTATAGTGTGCCACAGTCTCGATTTCACCAAAATCCATATGCAATGCGGATTTTAGAAGATGTTCTCCATATCCGGTAACCGCAGACTTTGAAATATATGCGTCTGCCGGCATTTTATCGTACATGATTTTCAATTCGCGAATCACGGACTGAAGCGGACTGCCTCCGTTAGATCCATAATAGGAATAAAGAAGGGTTCCGTGCATATCAATGAGTGCCATTTTAGTCGTGGTCGAACCCGCGTCAACACCTAAGAAGCATGCACCTGAATATGCACTGATGTCCCCTTTGACAACTTCATATTTTCGGTGTCTCTCTTTGAAGGATTCATACTCCTCTTCGTTCCTAAATAGAGGCTCAAGATGGGAGTGAATGGCATTCTTTGTCTTTCCAATATCATCAATTTTCGACTGAATACCAGACCATTTTATTGCTTGAGCTTTTTCACCAGAAAGTGCCGCACCTACTGCAACTGCAAACTGGGCATTATCAGGAAATACAATATGCGCACTGTCGAGATTGAGCGTTTCTACAAAACGCTTTCTGAGTTCAGAAAGAAAAAACAAGGGACCGCCCAGAAAGGCTACCGTGCCCCGAATTGGCTTTCCGCACGCGAGGCCACTTATGGTCTGATTTACCACTGCCTGGAGGACCGATGCCGCAATGTCCTGTTTTGGTGTCCCTTCATTGAGCAAGGGCTGAATATCTGATTTTGCAAAAACGCCGCATCTTGAAGCGATTGGATAAATGACCCTGTAGTCTTTAGCCAGATTGTTAAGACCTTCTGCATCTGTATCCAGCAGACTTGCCATCTGATCAATAAAGGCACCTGTGCCACCTGCACACACACCATTCATCCTTTGCTCCAGCGAATGCCCAAAATATGTTATTTTTGCGTCCTCTCCACCGAGTTCTATGGCAACATCAACATCATCATAAAAAGCTTTAATCATAGCCGAGCTTGCCACAACTTCCTGTATAAAAGGAATTTGCAGAACTTCTGATAGCATAAGTCCACCGGACCCGGTTACACTAACCGTGAACACTTCCTCGGACAAATGTGCTTCAAGCGCTCTAAACAATTGAACAGCAGCACTTTTCACATCTGAAAAATGTCGCTTATATGTTGAAAATTCAACATTTCTTCCACTATCCAAAATAACGGCTTTAACAGTCGTTGAACCAACATCAATACCTACATGTTTTAACTGTTTCATTTCAAATGCACCTCACGCGTCGCAAATTAAAATACATATTTTGAAAATACTGCTTATTATAGCTCTACATCGAAGATATTTCAATTAATTTAATGTTAATTTTTTCTAAACTGAGACTACGATTATCACGTATTTATATTTTTACCATTTTGTGCCTAAAGCAATCATAATTTTTTCAGGCCAAGGCGCCCGAGTTTCAGATATTAATGTGAGTACTCACTATCATCTTACTAAAAAGAGAACGCCTTGTCTACTCATAGAGTATTAGGCGTAATTCTAAGACACTTTGCAAACATGCGGATACTGAACTCAATACCCTCATCTGCAGTTACTTTCGATATGGTGCCGTTAGAGATGGTTTCCCTGAAAAAGTGGCCCATAATATTGCTTATAAATGCAACGGCAACCAGTTCTGGGTCTGTCTCTACTATTTTCTTTTCTTCCATAAGTCCCTTAAGGTACTTAATCATTTCATTTTTAAAATACTTAGGTGCTTTTGTCAGCGGTGGCCGATGATCCTTTTCAAGGCACTGGGATTTTATCTGCATGAGGATGAGCGACTTGTTCATAACGAGTACATCGAGATATACATGCCCGATACGCAGTAAATCCTTTTCCACATCCCCTTTTAAACCGCTTTTGAAGAGCGAATCAAAGCTTGGCTGATAAAGATAGGCTTCGTAAGCTTCCTCAAACAGATTGTATTTTGTCCCAAAATGCCTGAAGAGTGTCATTTCACTAACGCCCGCTGTTTCAGCGATTTTTTTGGTTGTCACACTATCATAACCCTCGCTTGAAAACAACTCTATAGCAGCCTCACAAAGCTTTTGTCTGGTTGTTTTAGCCATAGACCCTCCTGCATTTTAAGTATCAGTGCCCCCCATTTCAAGCACTTCTGAAACCAGCCAGCTGCATATTTCTTCATATACTGCCAAACGGTTGATTTCGTTAAGTATTTCATGGCGTCCTTCAGGAAACAGCTTGAGTGTCACCTGAGTGAGTCCGTTTGAAACATAGCTTTGCTTAAGCTTCTTAACACCTTTTCCATATTGACCTACAGGGTCTTCATCCCCAGATATTATGAGGATTGGCAAATCTTTTGGTACCTTTTCGAGTCCGCTTTTTCTCATTACCTGCATTGCGCCCGTAATAAGGTCGTCGTAAAAACTCGTTGTACATACAAATCCGCAGAGGGGATCTTCGACATATGCACTGACCATTTCATGGTCGCGACTCAACCAATCAAACTCAGTCCTTGAATTTGGAACCTCATTGTTATAGTGTCCAAAAAGCAAAAAATTCATGAGATTGGATCTGCGCTTGCTTCCGGTAGTCACACGCAGGAGCCTAGACACCGCTTTAGCAGCAACAAGTCCAGCTCGCGGGACCCATCCGGAACCAACAATAACAGCCCCAGCATAATGATGCGGCTGTTTTCTTAAAATATCTCGCACTGCAAATGAACCCATGCTGTGCCCAAGAATGATAATCGGAAGTCCCGGTGAACTTTCACGAATCAGTCCCGTTACTTCTAATACGTCTTCAACCAACAGATCCCAGCCGTCTTTTTTCGCAAAATACCCCAGCTGGTCTTTTGTCTTAGCAGTATCTCCATGACCTCTATGACTATGCCCATAGACCTCAAAGCCATGCTCCACCAAGACCCTAGCGAAACCGTCATATCTCAAAATGTGTTCAGCCATACCATGAACAATTTGAACTACGGCTTTTGCCTCGCCTTTTCTTGCCCAGTGTTTACCCTTCAACATTAATCCGTCTGAAGATGAAATCTGAAATTCCTTCATGTTGCCCCCCAGAAAAGATTTTATTCTTATATATTGTATCACTTCTCATTTTATTAGTATAGTTTTACATACATTACTTGTGTTAGAATAGTTCATATGGGAGGTATGACATGTTAAACACGAAGATAATCCTGCTCGTATGTATCGGCTATCTGCTGGGTAGCATTCCCTTTTCATTTATAGTAAGTAAGTGGATGGGAAAAATCGATATCAGAGAGTATGGAAGCGGTAACACTGGCGCTACAAACGTCATTAGAACACTTGGTAAAAAGGCTGGCGCAATCGCCTTTATCGGTGACTTTTCAAAAGGTCTTGCTGCAGCACTTATAGGACATGCTGCATTTGGACAAGAAGGTGCAGTCATCTGTGGCGCTTTTGCAGTAATCGGCCACTGCTATCCATTTACCCTTGGTTTTAAAGGCGGAAAAGGCGTTGCAGCCACTGCAGGTATGATTTTTGGTACAAATCCGGTTCTTGCAGTAATTCTGGTTGTCTTCCAGTTCACCGTTATAAGACTGTCAGGCTATATGTCTATGGGATCTATCCTATCGGCTGCTGCTTTTCCTATTTTCAGCTATCTGATGGGCGCCTCGACGCAGTTTGTTCTCTGGGCAGCATTCCTTGGAGCATTCGTCATTTACAGGCACCGAAGCAATTTAAGCAGACTCATCAAGGGTGAAGAGAGCAAGTTCACATTCAGCAGTCAACCAAAGGTGAAAACTCCAAAAAAGTAAGTTATAAGTTTAAGTTAAGGTAAAAATAAGGCTCATACATTTGTATGAGCCTTTCGTATTTGTAAGACAAAACAGTCTTCGCGTATTTGATTTAATAAATGAGCTGCATGTCCAGATTGTAAAGCACGGTATTCCGTTGTGAGTCAACCGCTTCCGTGAGCTCGTAGCCCTCTTTCTCCATTACCTGGAGATACTCCTTGAACTGCCTTATGAAGTTGCTTTCTCCATTGCCCAAATAAATGTTGGAATAGCTGACTTTTAGCCAGTTGTCCAGGGTGCTGTCTGAATGATTGAACGCCGGTGTTCCTTCAGTACCATACAAGTAAAGCTTCGTATAATACTCATAATTCAGCCAGACGACATCCTTCTTTTTTGATTCCGGGTATTTCTTTAAAAAATCCTCAAATAGAAGAATTCGCTCGAAAACCTCGTCCCAGGTGATTGGCAGTCTCTGATCTGCTGTGAAAAGCAGTTCTTTTCTCATTCCCATTAAATCCAGATAGGTTATCAGTTCATCAGATATATACTCTCGAAACTGGTCATAGAAATCATAATCCAGCTCCGGCAGGTATTTTCCATCCTTTACAACCAGCTTATATCCAGTGTTTTTAAGTTCCTCCACGTAAATCCGCAGTCCAACATCTTCAATTTTCGCAAAGTCCTTGGGAACACCATCCAGCTTGAAATTGCTCAGACAAATTGCCTGTACGTCTTCTTTCATCATGAACTGATGTCGATTTCTAAATGTGGAATTTTGAAGGCGTTCATAGCCCAGAACCAGTTCATCGGCATACATGACAGGCACTCTTGAAATTTTCGACTGAATAAAATCAAGAAGCTCATCTTCACGTGGTTCCTTTGCAAGCAGCCTGTTATAAGCCTCCATTATTTCATCGGCGACGGAAGATACTTCTTCCTCGCTCGTATTTTCTACAATCACCGCACTCGGTTCACCATTCATAATTCTTTCAGGCGGCTGATACGTACATCCTGAAATCACCATGAGTCCCATTAGAATAAAAGAAATCCTTTTATACATACGACCCCTCCTATTATGTCATTATAATCAATTTCGTACTAAGAGAAGTAACAGTAAAGTGACAAGTTTACGCACCGCCGAGGGTCATGGTCAGCACTGTGCTCAAGACCAGAAACAGTGCACAAAGCACTGCAAGCGGCCAGTCCATTACTCTTTCAAAACTCACGCTTGCCGCATCATGCAAATAGCGCTTTCGATTTTTTCTTCCCAGCAGATTGACAAGTCTGAACGCCAGGATGAAACTTACGATGCCAAACACCACAAATCGCACCAGATCGAGTGGTGTTTCAATGCCATACAGCCACATCTCCACTTTCGCGTACCAGGACAGGGGATATTTCAGGGCTATGATACTGAGTAGATTGTTCATAAAATGTATGATCATTCCCGCAAATATGGAATTGGTATAATACACACTCAGTGCAAGAAGCACCCCTATGAAAAAGGTATAAATGAACTGGTTGATATTCATGTGGAAGATTCCAAATAGAAAACCGTTCATCACAATGACTGTATAAAGATTCTGTCCCCGGTAGGCGTCTAGAATAACGCCACGCATGACGAGCTCTTCAAATACGGCAGGTGCTATAGCAATTGATAGCAGCAGGTACCAGAAGGGCTGTGCTGTAAGGTCAGAAAAAAGATAATCGAGCTGATTGCCAAAAATGATTTGAGCGATTGATGCCAGCAAATATACCGCAGGCTGCATGACTAAGGACGTCAATATGAGAATCACCACATCCGATACATTCAGCGGATTCAGACGCAGTGTCTGCCCTGCTGGTTTCTTCTTTCGAATCAAGTAAATGTAAACCGGTATGCCTAAGAAAAGAGCCTGATGAATGAGGTCAGCCCAGAATACAGGAATGATCCCATCGAGAATACTCGATGAAAGGCTCATAAGTACGACGATGAGCAGGAATAAGTGCCCATGGAATATGTCACGTTTCATGTTGTCCTCCGAACTATGTCTTAACTACTTATGAATATTATAACTGAACACCTACCCAAAACATAGCAAAATACAACATTTAGGCCACTTTGACTTAAAATGTTTTCAAATTTTTCTGTATTTGTTCAACAATTGATACAAAGCTTGACACCAGTATTAATAATCCCTATAATAATGTGGTGTCGATAAAATAATATGATATGGGAGTGGATGGGTGCTGGTGTGCCCTGCGGTCTTCAACACCGTCTTGAGGCGTTAGGAGCGTCTTAGGTGAGTTCGATTCTCACACATTCCCGCCAATTAAAAAAGAGTTCTGACGAATACGTCGGAACTCTTTCTTTGTTTTTGAGTTTTTAGATGTGGCCATTTTCTCTGAAAAGAGTTATTCTTAGCCTATAATTATCATCTTCTCAGGCAAAAAATACGCTCCTTGTACTCTAAATATTCAAGTGAAAGTCATCAAAGCCTCTCATAACGAGCTTCACAGAAACGACTTTTCAAAGCAAGAGCGCCTCCTCTTAACTTAAGATTATCAATGTATCTAATGACTACATACACTCGCTTTCAAAAAACTGTGGAGCTTTTGCCATTGATGATTGTTTTTCAATGTCAATATACTAAAATATAGTATTAAAATACAAGATTTTAAATTTGAGAGCAATATCATTCTCAACGTTTCAAATATTTACTGTTCACCCTCTACCCTTGTTAAATAAACTTTTGCATATGTATAAAATATACACTCTGTTTCACCAATGGTTGTTTTGTATACCTGATTATTCAACGCTACTTCGAGAAGCTCCGCCTCATTTGTTTTTGCATAGTTGTATATTTCCTCATAATCCTCTGTTAGCAAACTCAATGAAAACTTCATAAATGCTTCATAAAGATCACCATAATCGATATCACTTACATTGAAACCACCAAATGTAATGTATCGTTCATCCCTATAACCTGGCAAATCTATGTAGGCGCGCGGATTGAAGCTTAAAAACCTAGTGTAGTGGCTATACTTACCATTTTGAAACTTATATTGAATCTCAATTTTATTTCTGTCTTTTACTACATACTGAAAATCTTCAGGGAGTTGATCAAGCCAATATATAAATTCTGCCTGACTCGCTGCTGTATCCCAATAATCAATTCTGAGTCCATGTGTTTCTCTAAAACTTGACGCATTTACTTTCTCAATGAGTTCTAATACTGCTTGTACATTACCAACATTATCCTCCAATGTTTTGTAATTATTCTTACCAGCTGTAGAATTAACCCAGCTCATATCCATCTCTTTATTTTTATATTCTGTACTGATGCCTCTGGCAAGAATTTCTTGTTCATAGGCTTCATTATACTTCATAGATGCTTTCTTAATGTATATCCAAAATCCAATACCCTCGTCTGACATTTTTACTTCTGTACCATTTGGTGCTGTCCACCATTCATCTAATTCGTGTCCCATTGTGTCAACCGATAAAACATCATAAATATACTGTCCGTCAAGCGTCCATAATTTCAGCATATCTTCTATTGTTTCTTGCACACCTGGTTGAGATGAACCTGTTATTTGAAAACTCAAATTCTCGTTTTGCATTAAATGAACATTAAGAGGGTCAATATTCATAGAACTTTCTCCTCCTATATGGATAGAACCACTCCCCATATAGACCTTTGTTACCATTTTCGCTTTGTTCATAATCGATTTGGTGACATCTTGAGATTCCACATTTATCCAAAAATCCATAGTTGACATATCATATTTTAGTATATTATTGTTCAGCTCCGTTGAATCTTCAGTAGCCTCAGATGATTCGACATCACCTGAAGAATAACTAGAAATTTTTAGCCCAGTGTCTTCGGAATAATCACTCTCCCAACCAAACTCATCAACAATATAATGCCATGTTAATGGGAAATATGTAATACCTCTAAACGTAAAAATTGGATAGACTTCTTTGCCGTTGTCAATTACCTTTCCATTCACCTTAATTGGAAAATCAGGCATTGAGATATCATAGGCTTTAGATAAGTCATTTTGAGCTGTAATTGTCTGTTTCAGTGAGCTTGGGGCAGTTGTTTTTTCGATTATAAGCCCTGTAGCATTGCTATATGACGTTGACAAACCCAATCCTGATGAGAAGTCCCAAGTCATGGGGAAGTAGGTTATGTCGTTATACACAAGGAGTGGATATGCAGCCTGTTCATTGTCGATAAGCTCACCGTTAAAATAAACAGGGAACCTTGCAAGAGTTGCTTGTGAACCCGCTGCGTGAGTTCCCATAGGTGCTACACATAATATCAATGCTATTAGTATTAATGTAATTCTTAATTTCATTCTAATCACCCTTTCAAATATTTTCTAATTATCATTGTAACATTTTTATGATTTATTGGGTACATTTACATATTTTTCATAGAAATACTCTCATGACCTAGGATACTGCTTAGCATTAACATACCAAGCCCGTTCGATAACTGCTTCTGATTGTAGTAGTACTATTCGATATGTGATTCTAACTTATAACATGTTATAGTTAGAGAACCACAGGAAATTCATAACTGTAATCCACCAGAGTGATTCATATAACTTATTTGGAACTTCCCTCCCCTCAGATTAGTTCTTCAACACCGTCTTGAGGCGTTAGGAGCGTCTTAGGTGAGTTCGATTCTCACACATTCCCGCCAATTTAGATATAAGAAGAGTTCTGACGAATGCGTCGGGGCTTTTTTTCGTTTTTGGGTTTCAGAGGGGACCCGTTATGACAACAGACCGTAAATACAAGGAGGATTTGACAATCGATCAGTTGATTGATTATCACAAGGACTTCATGCGCGATAAGACCTTGGAAGGACTTGCTCCTTGTACCGTTAATGGCTGTGCTAGAGTCATCGAGACATCTCTAAACTGGATTCATAGAAACAACTTCACGAGCAAGAACAACTTCCCTTACCCTAAAAGCATCAAGGTATTTGTTGACCGTATACACCCGCTTTAGAATAAGATAGAACAATGATACAGAAGCATAAAGCTTCGAGTATTCTAAATCAGATTTTGACATAATAAAAGCCCTCCGGATATTGAGGGCTCTTTACAATTCAGTTCAGTTAATAGATTTCTCTACTTAGTTTATTTCATAAAACTCTTTGATTCATTTTATCTTGCAATGCTCCTTATACCAGTTAGGTAAACCGTTTATCATCGTGAGTTCCTCTTTACTTTTGAAAGGTAGGATTTCATGCATTCACCTCACGAAAGCACATATATTATGTTCAGTTTTTCTCTCTTACTATACTATAAACTTACTAGATCAATATTAAAGCGTCCAGGTTGTTTAAAGTAGCCAAGTGGAAACGGATCATTCCCACTTGCATTCGTCTTTGACCATTTCTCAGCTAACGCCTTTAACTCATCAGCAGTAATGAGTGTAATGATAGTGTCATTCTCTAGCATATACTGCATAGCTACATTCGTTGAATCCTCAGTGAAACTTGGTCCAATTACAAGGAATATTGGCACACTCTTGTCAGCACTTTTTATGTAACGATCAAACTGCTTTATATGATCAGTAAGATTAACCGCTGTCTCTTTTGACTTGTTATCCCACATCAATATTCTCTCTTGATAGGACAGCATACCATCAGCATGCTCGGTGCCTTTTAGTACTAATGGTTTATGAACCAATAGCTCTTCAAATATGTAGTCGGTAGCTTGTTCAAACTTCTTTTCACATTCGATATCTTTCAGAATGATATTTTGACTTCGCAAATTATCAAGTTTCCGTGCGGCTAAATCTTCATAAAACTCGTACCATACGGCACGTTCATCATCAATCTCTTGAATCTCTTTACGAATGTTGTCATAGTATCCAATAATACGCTGTATAAGCTCTTGCTTCTGTCCAGATACTTGAAGCCCCAGCTCAGAACACCATTTTGACAATGTACTGGAATCCAGTCCATCTCTTGGCGAGTATCCACCTAGGAGTATACTCGGACTAAGATGCGAAAGGCACAATTGCTTTATATCATCTGTCTTAGCACCGTTATTTACAGACACACCGCCCTTAATCAACAGATCTTTCAAGTAGGACTTGCTTCTGACATGCTTGCTCTCTAAGAGTTCTTTATATCCATGGTGTTTAATCTCATAACCAAACATATCCCTTAAAGCACACGCAATTTCTTCGGGTATAACATCGTAATCATTCTTTTCACTATCTCTTACACTGAAAAGCATCCCAACAGTTTGCAACTTTCGTCTGACATTTTCAATCTGATTACGTGTATGTACACGATTACCAGCTACAGGGAACTTTCCAATAATGGCTTCAAGCATATGACTTTCATCCTCAGTGATACTCAACTTGACTCTTATCTTATTAAGTAAGTTTTTTTCATCAGCTGATATATCATCATTGCGATCCCATGCTGCCTCCAGTACAAACTTAAAAAATTTTAGGTTTTTTGTCCGTTCCTTATCCTTTGATGACAAAACATCATTAGAGCTATTTATAATACCCTGTTCATAGTCAATAATTGAATCTGTCAGATCCTTCTGTACAATCTTAAAATCATCTGTATGAAGCAAGATATGCTTCAGAATAAGTGGAGCTAGTATCCGTTCATCACGTGACTCTGACAGCATTAACGCATCTACTGACGATGCTAAGTTATCTTTATAGTAATACTGCGGTGCGGTTTTCATCAAAGCTTCTACCACCTCTTCATTAGAGAGATTTCTGTAATCAATGACGTATGCACTTGCTACACGCTTGAGATCAGTTACAGTTGACAACGAGTCCACTACTTGCCTGAAATTCATATCCATGCCCCCTATTAATTATACAGTTGACCAAAACTTACCACTGGATATTTTACCCAACTACATGCATTTTACACACTCATTCGCGTCCTAACTATATTATGGCAACCGTACTATCCTCCAATTGCCTACTACAAATTAGTTGTAAATCCAAACCAATCTTAGTATTCAGACTTAGAATACTTCGACACTTTTTGATTAAACGCACAAAAAAAACGAGATTTACTTCATCTCGTTTTACGCCTTATTAAATATGATTAAACCTCTACCGTATTCCCCTTTAACTCATCCACATCACGCCTAAGCGCCTCAAGCTCTTGGAGAATCTGATTGAGCACTTTACTATCGACGAGTATCATTCCATCCACGGTCTGATTTCCTATTCTGGAATCTGTAGTCGCTTTTCTTGTTATGCTATCACTTGACCTTGTTTTGACAGTTACTTCAAACTTGGCTTTGCAGCCAATTACCAACTCAAGTGCAGTGTCAATCAGACCTAGATATCTTAATGATATTATCTCTAAATTGAACTCATTAGAGGTCTTAAGAAGCAAAACGCCATCAACAATTTCTGGCTCCACTTTATCAATCCACGTTTTATATGAGACCTCAGTCATCGCATCGGAAATATAGCCTTTTGCCTCTGTCCATGCATCAATTGAATTGACATCATGACGTTTAACTTCAATGTCATCACTATTTATTAGGTCCAGTTCATACACAACTTCAACATCATTAATATTCTTACTTACTTGCTTGACAAAGCGCTCAATCATATTTCTATACCTGGTCTCAACAAGTTCTCGATGAAATTCAGTCTTTGTACTTAATACAAGTTTACCAGCATCCAGTTTGGGTGTAAGTGTACTAATCCATGCTTCAAAAGAAATTCCTTTTATTTCTCCCTTGAGCAGCACCAATACTTTATCCCAAAGAAAATCCATCATTGTTCTGCACCTCCTGTCCATTTAGGCAGATTCGTCCAATCAACCCCTTCTGCCTTGCCAATTTCACCACCAAGCATACTCCAGACAAGGTTATGATCTTCGTCTGCTTTTGAAAAATCTCCCTCTCGCCATCTATTGAGTATGTCCAGATAGTCCTCTGCATGGACATATTCTCCATTCCTAATTACATCACAGAGTTTATCCAGTTTTGATTTTGAAATTTTCTTGAACCCTATTTTATACTTAGCTATAACAAGATTATTGGCCATTTCATGAATTTCTTCTTGAATATCCCTTTCGCTATAGTCCGAATATCTAGTCTTATAGTCAACGACTTCTTTATCTTCAATACCAGGCCTTATGACGGGATCACTTAAAATGATTTCAGGATTGCCTAATAATTTTTCTGCCACACTGACATCACGCCCATTGACATTTAAAGCAAATATGACAATTATAATCACAACAATCAGAAAACCGACTGCAAAATACCATGTCTTGACTTCCGTCTCTTCTATAGTTTCTATACCATCTACAGACTCTGCGTTCTCTTCAGTTTTTACGTTTTCTAAACTCTCATCAATTATTTTGTGCTTCATTTCATACACACCCCCGGACCTATAGACTAATACCCTAAAATTATAACATTTAAAGAGCATTATCTTCTTTTTGCGGCTTATAAAACCACCCTATATCAAAAAAAAGAGAAGTTCCATATTCCAACCCCAAGGAGTCGAAATATGGAACATCGCTTTAAAAAATGATGATGAAGCTCAGCCTATAACCAGGTATCCAGTTCATCTGCATAAGCGTTCAGGTGCGCCACAGACAAGTCTGGATTTGCATTCGATACATCGAATGTAAAACACTTTTCTCCGTGGTCTACGACTGTGACAGTTTGATTTGTGCCAGTTCTTTCAAGCATCAGTTTTTTGAACATATCGGTATTTCCATCTGCGGAAGCGATACATTCGGCAAATACTCCGAAGCTGACAGTTGCAATACTCGTCATAACTCATCCTCCTTTTTGGGCTAGACATTACACTTGTAATATCTATTACCATTTATATCACAATTGGAGGCTTCTAATCTATAATTTAATATTACTTCTCTAAAATAAGAGCCCTACTTTACAGGATTTCCTTATTGAAATGACCTCTGGTGTCCGCTTCCTGATCAAAGGCTGACTGCTTCACATTTCCATTTAACTTGCCAAAGGCCTTTTTAATAATCGATTCAACTTCGGCTTCCGATTCAATGGTGAAATTCAGTCTGAAGGCCTCAACACCTTTTATACTTCTCATCTCATCCAGGAGGTTCAGATTCTTTCCGTTTAGAATCGTCGTTGTACAGTCCTCATGAGAAATAATCGGGAAAGATCCATGCTCATCCCTAAGTTCATACTGCTTTGTTTTGCAAACACCGCACTGATCCATTTTTTCAAGGGGACAGTACTTTGTAAACAGTAGGGGCGCTTTGCCATAAACGATCATTTCAAGTGCTGGGTAGCCGTCGTTCTGTGCATAGTATGTCTGCACCAAATCTTCAATTTGCTTCTTGTTCAGTTCATAAGAAAGAGTTACCCGCTTGGCCCCCAGCTCATAAAGCGTATGACAGCTTGTAGCATTCACCACATTCAAGGAGTAATCTGTAACAAATGGGTTTGATTCTCTATAGTGATGAAGTCCACCATATCCGCCGATAAGAAGCTGGCCTTCTTTTTCTTTATAATCGTTTTGATTTCTTCTAATAACATTTTCAAAATAGACTTCATATATGCCGCCACGCACGCAGGCATCATACTGTTCTTGAGTCGTCACAGTCGCCGTCAAGTATGGTTTTACAGGCGCGAAGCTTATCTTATTTTTGACACTTGGCGCTTTGGTTCTTGTTCTTTGGCTATTAATCCTCAGGGCATACAGAGCTTCAACAATATCTCTTCGTGCTGCATTGAGCAGTTTTGCCGGAATAAAGGCCTGGCATTCTTCGTAAGTCACATGCCCCAGCTCGAACAGGGTATCGTTGAGTCTTGAAAACTGCTTAATAACCTGGTCCTTTGTCGTTGGATTGTTAATTGCTTCACTGAGGTTTTCATCGCTTTCATACATATAATTAAAGCCAAAAGCTTCGGCATCAATAATCAGCTTGGAATCTGGGTAGGCATAAACCCTGATATCAAGCGGAAAACGTCTGAACTCCTTTTCCAGAGATGCTTCCAGTGTTTTGTAATAGTTGTAGTCCTTCGTCACATAAACCAGGTCACCCTCAGAAAGCTTTTCCTTGATTCTGATATAGCAGACGTCATCCGCCTTATTGATCAGATTGCCGGATTTATCATAAAGCTTTGCTACAGATAAAATGACATCTTCATTATTATGACTTATTCTGATTATATCGTTTTGATTCAGAGTCCGCGAAAGGGCGATTTCATACATACCTTTAACACTTCTGCTGACTCTGCCAATTTCAAAGCCAAAATTATTGGGTCTTAGGACGTTTGTAATATCCTTTTTCCCTTCATGAAAGAGATAACCCTTGGTAAATGTTCTATTGAATGTCTTACTCAGGTTTTCCTTATCTGCCTCTGTAATCTGATTGTCTAGAGCCATACGATAATTTGAAACGACATTGGCAACATAAGCAGGCTCTTTCATTCGACCTTCAATTTTTAAGGAATCAATTTCCTTTAAGTCATCGATATGGTCAATTGTGCTTAAGTCTTTGGTCGACAGAATGTAGTTCTTTCCTATAACACGCTCTGTCGTACTGTCAATGAGTTCGTACTCCTTACGACACGAGCCTACACACCTTCCTCGATTTCCGCTTCGGTAACCAATCAGTCCGGACATGAGACAGTTTCCAGAGTAGGATACACACAGGGCACCATGCACAAATATCTCCAGAGGGATTTTAGCTGCTTTTCTTATTTCTTTGACCTTTTCGATTTCCAGCTCACGGGATAGGACCACACGCTTGGCCCCCATCTCTTTAAAGAGCAGCGTGCCATCCAGGTCGTCAATGCCCATCTGTGTCGAGCAGTGGGCCTCCATATCGACAAAGTTGTCAACAATATAGTCAAAAGCGGCCAAATCCTGAACGATAATCCCATCGACACCAATTTCATTCAATGCGTCCATCTGCGCCTTCATCTCTTCAAGCTCATTCTCAAAAACGATGGTATTCATAGTAACGTATATTTTCACACTTCTCAGATGTGCGTAGTCAACCGCCTCTTTTAGAGACTCCAAATCAAAGTTAGATGAATATGCACGTGCGCCAAATTTTTGCATTCCAAGGTATATCGCATCGCAGCCATTAGAGATTGCAGCCTTCAGAGCTTCCATACTTCCCGCTGGCGCTAATAATTCAGTCATATTTTCCTCCATGTTAGGCACTGGTCAAGACTTCATGCAACTACTTTGCACTTACCGCTTCCAACTGGTCACAAAGCTTTTCTACAGTTCCCAACTCGTTTTTCTTAAAAGCTAAGGTAATCCCCGCTTCCAGCTCCTGCTTTTTCTTGTCAATTTCAAGATACTTCACATCGAAATACTTGTCGTAGACCATTTTTCTAAACGTACGCATACGCATTCTTCTCATTGTATTGTCTTCTACAAGAAGCACATA